>JABJKH010000084.1 GCA_018660465.1 Rhodospirillaceae bacterium | reverse complement strand
TTGATTGCCTTGGCTGCACCCGTCTGACGTGTCTGCGATTTCTGTCTCATCTTCGTTCCCTTCGGTCACTACGATGAGCTAAAAATCCTCTCTTATGCAATCCCGCTAATTTGTTCCATAGGCGCTGACGTTAGACAGTGAGATACCTGGGCAAATACTTTCCGTGAGGTGCTTTCAACATCCTGGTCAGTCAGGCTAAAGCCAGGGTTTGAGAAGCTTCGGCTCGCGCCAACTTCCAACGTGGTGCCTTCGTTGGTAATGACGTGACGGGTTTGAAGTTCGACAAAATTCAGCTCGCGCCGATTGCGGTATGAAATAAGCCCCGTCGTCACGTAACGGAATTCCGTCGTGCCGCCCAGCCCGAAAACGGAGTTGCCGACTAAATTAGCAGACAATTGTCTTGGCCCAACAAATCGGGTGCCTCGATTATCTACAGTCAATGATCCATCGAAAGGCTTGTACTTGACGACGACAACAAGTTCAGAGGCGCCGCTTACTTTCTTCGACGGTCGCAAAAGAGATTCGACCAGATGTCCAGGCAGGTCACGAATTAACAAAAGGTAGCGTTCTAACACTTCGGCTTTCAACGGCCGCGATTGAGTTATCTTTTTGCTATATCCTGCGATTAGGTTTCGATTATCGCGAAGCTGTCCCTGAATTACGACGCTGCTTACATAACCCTCGATGATTTGAAGACGAACGTGGCCGCCTTTTATTTCTTGAGGCGGTAGAATTGCCTTGGACAAGATATAGCCCGCATTGCGGTATTTGGCGGTGATGGCTGCAGCTAGTTCGTAGATGTTAAACAATGAAACAACGCGTCCCAGTCGGTGCTTATAGAGGGGTAGGAGATCCTCAGCCTTAAAAACTGTGCCACCGCTGATCTTAATCTTGTGCAGGCGGAATTTTAATTTCTTCGCTTTTTCCGTGGGGATCGTTTGATCTTTGGGTTTTGGTAATACCGGTTTGATGAGCGATTTTGGCAGGCGGGGTCTTTGAAGTTGCCGCTGAATTTGACCGGGTTCGGCGGACGGCGGGATATTTTGCGCGCGTGCAGGCGCCGCGACAAAAACAGCCGCAAAAAGACAGGCGAGCAAAAGCGCCGTCCCGATTCTGTACGAAGCACTCAAAAGTGTCTTCTCCCAGGGCGTACAAACTAGTTCATCGTCAGACAATCACGAACATTTATGAAAGAAAAGATAATAAATTCAGTGAGTTAAGAGTAAAATCAACATGTATGGGCGGAGAGGGGCAGAGGCGCTATATGTGGGATGTATATTTCTCCCAAAAACTGGGTAGGGGATAATAATTATTTGGTCCAAAATATATATATTTTAGCGAATTTTGGGTAAATTGAATGCGTGAGTATGATGTTCCAACTTGCATCTGCATGGAACTCCTGCCTAAGCTCTTACACAAAATAATGTGCCTAAGATTGTTTCTCTCGGTGATTTCAAGGGGTTAAGCGTCGTGATGCAGAAGGTCAACATTGGAACGGGGGTGGCGTTTCTTGTCTTCAGTGCAGTTTATTACTTCTACTTAATCCCCACGCAAATAGTTGGCGGCGGTGGCGTTGGCTACGAATCTGCTTTGCTGCAACCAGATTATTTCCCGCGCATCGCAATCCTTTGCTTTTCTTTGTTTAGCGCTTTGTTGGTTTATCAAGGGTTTAGGCGGCAAGACAATGAGGCTTTGTTTGATAGCGAGTCCGAGCGCCCGCTGACGCAAG
Source organism: Rhodospirillaceae bacterium (assembly GCA_018660465.1). NCBI lineage: Bacteria > Pseudomonadati > Pseudomonadota > Alphaproteobacteria > Rhodospirillales > Rhodospirillaceae > Rhodospirillaceae bacterium. The sequence goes on along the minus strand of JABJKH010000084.1, from coordinate 115,582 downwards.
TTAGCTCCGTCGTTATCATTGCCGCGATCTATGTCCTGGCCTTGGACTATTTTGGGTATGCGCTCACGACCCCCATTTTCTTAGCAGTCATGATGATCTTTTACGGCACGCGAAATTGGCGTTATGTGGTGCCGGTCGCACTTTTGGCGCCGATCATTTTGGATCAATTTTTTTGGCAATCATTTCAGATTATTCTTCCGGAAGGGGTGTTCTTTGAGTAGGGGTGACAAATGGACGCGGTAATTCAGGGTATTAATCTAGCTCTGAGCTGGGATGCCCTGGCGATGGTTTCGCTTGGCGTTTTTGCGGGTATTACGGTCGGTGCAATTCCTGGTTTGACCAGTGTTATGGCGATTGCGGTCCTGGTGCCGTTTTCCTTCTTTATGGCTCCTACTTTGGGGATTCCGTTTCTTCTGGGCATTCATAAAGGCGCTTTGTTCGGTGGTTCAATCCCGGCAATTCTGGTGAATACGCCGGGCACGACACCGGCGGCGGCGACCTGTCTCGATGGTTATCCGCTTTCCAAACAAGGACAGTCGCGAAGTGCGATTGAGATGGCGCTTTATTCATCCACCATCGGCGATACGTTTAGTGACATCGTGCTGATCTTGGCAGCGTTCCCGCTGGCGGCGGTAGCGCTTAAGTTCGGGCCGACAGAATTCTTCTCCCTGATGCTGATGGGGCTGGTTGTAATTTCGTCAGTAACCGGGCCTTCATTGGTGAAGGGACTGTTGGCGGCGACGATTGGCATGATTTTGGGCTTTGTCGGCTTGGACATCGTGTCTGGTGCGGAGCGATTTACCTTTGGTATCGACAGTCTGGCCGAGCGGATCGGCATTGTACCCTTGATGATCGGGCTGTTTGCCATCAGTGAAGTGATGATCCAGTCGGAGAAAAAAATCTCTCAGTTGTCCGCGCCCCACCCAATGGCCGGACTGAAGGGCGGCGTGCCCCTTAAGCTTATCGTGCTTTGGCGTTCAGGGGGAACGATTGCACGTGCATCGATAATTGGCACTATTATTGGGGCGATTCCTGGTGCGGGTGCCGCAATTGCAACATTCACGAGCTATGGAATAGCCAAAAGACTTTCCAAGGAACCGGAAAAATTTGGTAAAGGCAGCTACGAAGGCATTGCCGCATCAGAAGCCGCAAACAGTTCCGTTGCAGGCGCGGACCTGATTCCAACCTTAACCTTCGGTATTCCGGGCGATGCGTCGGCCGCTATTTTAATGGGGGCCTTCATTGCGCAAGGTCTCAGGCCCGGACCTGAGCTATTTACAGAACAAACCGGCACGATGTACGGAATTTTCTTCCTGCTCTTGCTCGGCAACCCAATCATGCTGATCCAGGGCAAGCTGTTGACCCCGTTGTTCGCCCGGCTGGTTACCGTCCGATCATCAATCCTGCTGCCTGTGATCTTGCTGTTTTGTATCGTTGGCGCTTATATTTATAGAAATAATATGGTCGACGTTCAGATGGCGTTAGGCTTTGGCGTGTTTGGATATTTCCTACGGAAGCTTAGAATTCCTATGGCACCCTTGGTCATTGCGTTTATTCTGGCACCCATGGCCGAAGAGGCGATGAAACAGGCGCTGGTGCTGTCGGATGGTAGCTTTAACATTTTCGTGACGCGACCTATATCGGCAGGATTTATTTTGGTAAGTTTTGCGTTGCTTACGGTTAGTATTTTTAAACGACCCCCGAAACTAGAATAAGGGTCGAATAATAAAAATTTTTCACATAACCGACCAAACAGGAGGAAGTAATGGTAATCAATAAGACTTCAGTACTCAGTACGGCACTTGGTGTTGCCCTGCTGTCGGCAGCCGCCGCTAATCCAGTGGCAGCTGACACATATCCGTCCAAACCCATTAAGGTGATTATTGCCACGGGCGCAGGCGGTTCCCACGATCTTCATTCACGCGCAGTGGCGAGTGTTATTCCCGCCTATCTCGGCCAAGCATTTATCATTCAGATGAAATCCGGCGGCGGCGGAAAAATTGGCATGAACGTGCTAAAAAATGCCAAGCCTGATGGCTACACCATCGGATTGGTCACCGGCTCTCACTTCGCCATTGCAGCACATGGCAAGGACATGGGCTTTGATACGTTGAAGGATTTCATCCCGTTCTATCAAGTCAACTATGCGCCAACCATGGTTGTTGTTAAAGCCAGTAGCCCGTGGAAGACGCTGAAAGAATTTGCCGCTGCGGCAAAGGCGGCTCCTGGTAAATTGACCATGAGTTCATCCGGTCAAGCCGGTGCCAGCCATATGATGCTTCTGCAAATTAACAGAGGTCTTGGCATCAAAGTTAAACACGTTCCGTTCCGCGGCGGTGGAAAAGCCTTTAATGCCATGTGGGGTGGTCACGTTGATATGGCCATGGCAACGCCGACGACGGGTGGGGCCTTATCCAAGATCAAAGCTGGCAAGGCACGTGCTCTCGCCATGGCGACACCGAAGCGCAGCAAGTTGTTGCCGAACGTGCCGACGTTGCATGAGCTTGGGATCGACTACGAATATCTTTCATGGCGTGTTTTCGCGGCTCCTGCCGGAACACCAAAGGACAAGTTAGATGTTCTGGTTAAAGCCCTGCGCAAAACATCCAAGGACAAAACCTTCAAGCGGTTGTTGAAGCGTTTTGGTGAGCAGAACATTCCGTTGGATGGACCGGAACTGACGAAAAAATACAGAGATACCTACAATTTCTATGGCAAGCTATTTGAAGCTAATGGCCTAAAATATAAGAAGAAAATGTAGCCTCTGCGTCTATTAATGGGGATAGGGTATGGGGCTTTAGACAGCCTCATACCTTCCCTATTTTTTTAGAATTTAGGAGAAATGATATGGACCACGGTCTGTGGATTACGTGGTACGACCTGCCGGAAGAGGGCCGGGACGACTACTTGGAATGGCTGCATGGTGAGTACATTCCAAAACGCTTGGAAGATTCCAGATATCTTTACGCCGCCCACTATGCATCTGAATACAACGTCACGCTGTCCGGTGAAAAGGGTCGCCTAAAGAATACCAAGAACACAGATATTCCTGCCGGTGATCGTTACATTCTTATCTTTGGTGCTGCGGATGCACATGCCTTCGTTGATCCAAATCCAGATGAAATTCATGACGCCTTGGATGACAAAGGCAAAGCCATGATCGCCATGCGCCAAGGAGAACGGGTCAACATTATGACCGAAGTGGCGCGTTGTATTGGACCTGCTGCCGATACGAGGGACGGAGAATACGCTTTGGCACCGTGCATCCAAATGGGCAGTTTTAATGCGATGGAAGGCCTACACGAATACGAACTTTCCGCCTGGTACGCGAAATGGCGGTTGCCGCGTTTGTCAAAATTGGATGGAACGCTGGCGGTACGGAAATTGGTATCCGTCGCCGGGTGGGCTAAGCACGCGATCCTTTATGAATTCATATCGACTGATGCGCGCAATCAAAAGTTCGTTGATCATGAAAGTGACAATCCTGAAATGGAACAATGGACCGATGATGTCGTCCGATTGCTTGACCATGCGCCGGGCTCGCCCAATCTTGCCAAACGTATTTGGCCGCCGATTTCTTAAAGTTAGGAGACAAACAAAATGTCCCTCATTCCAGCCATCACTGATGAGGAAGCAAACCCGGAACAACGGGTTCTCTTCAAGAATGCTGCCCGCCTGTTCGGCAGGCTTGCGAACGCGCATCGGGTCTCTGCACATTCACCACGGATCGCGCAGGTTCTTTATGGTTTTATCGTCGCCACTCAGCGCAAGGAAATTACCGGCAATCTGGAGGTCCGCCCCCGGTTGCTGGCGACAATGAAAACCTCGATGCTGAATTCGTGTAATTATTGAACGACGCATCGTATAGGGCTCGGTCGAGCGCTGGAAATTACGGACGAAATGGTAGAGGCGCTGGACGGCGACTACGAGAATTCTGCGCACTTTAGCGATGCAGAGAAAGCCGCCATCCGCTGGGCTGTGATCATGACAGAGAAGCAATACCAAGGTAGCCCTGGCAATCCGCCGCAACACCGCCCAGCATTGGAAGAACTTAAAAAGTATTATTCGACTGCCCAGATTATCGAACTGACCCACGCCATCGGTTACACCAATTATTGGAACCGGTTTACCGATATCTTGGAGATTGATCTGGAAGATCAAAAGAGTGTTGATAAGGGTGCAAAAGGTGCGGTTATCGATGTCGATCAGTACGTAGAATATATGAAATCATGTTGGTGGAATGATCATGAGTGAAAAAGAACTCGGCGTCGCGGTTGTTGGTTCGGGAAGGATTGGAACGTTGCGCGCCAGTATGTCAGCGCGCCACCCATCGGTAAAATTTCTCGCAGTTTCTGATAAAGACCCGACCCGTGCAGATGTTCTGAAACAAGCCGTTGGTGCTGATCTCGCCAGTGGCGATAACCAGGAAGTCATCGCGCATCCGAGTGTTACCTCCGTCTTTGTTTCGACGCCAGAGCATGACCATTTGGAAGCTGTGCTCGCGGCAATTGAGTTAGGCAAGCCGGTTTTTCTTGAGAAGCCGGTGGCGCTGACGATTGAAGATGCCGACAAGATCGTCGAAGCGTCGGAAAGAACAGGAACCGAAGTCGTTGTTGGATATTCCAGGCGTCATGACCGCCGCTGGATGCTGACTAAGGAGCATATTGCCCAGGGTCGACTTGGTGAAATTCTTGGCATTCAATCTCGGGTTTACAACTCCCGCACACAAATGCTTCAAATCCTTAAGCGTTCGCCGGAAGCCACCCCAGTTATGGATGTCTTGACCTACTACGTTGATATGGCGTGCTGGTTTATGGAAGGGATTCGTCCGGTTGAAGTCGTTGCCAGGGCTAACGGCAAGATATTTAAGGGCATGGGATATGATGCTGAGGATGTCACGTGGGCGATCATCACGTTCGAGAACGGCTGCGTGGTGAACTTGGGCGTATGCTACGCCTTGCCGGCAAAGTACCCTTCCAACGGCCAAAGCTCACGCTTCGAAATCATCGGCCAAGACGGCGTCATCCTGTTAGATGCCGATAACAAGGACAGCCTGCTGTTTACTGATAAAGGGTCACCGCACGCTTACGTGCCGGACCACAAGACCGACATGGTCTTCATGCAGACGAATTCATCAGGAGATTGGGCCTTGGGGGATTTCTGGGGGCCGATAGCGAATGAAACGCGGACGTGGCTGGATCATTTGGTTATGGGTACACCGACGGGTCACACCACGGTGCAGGAAGGTCGCTTAACCGTTGAAGTGACCTTGGCCATCGATGAATCAGCCCGTACCGGTTTGCCGGTTGCGATTTCTAAAGGATAAAAATTCTATGTCGGATACAAGCAGTGGCGTCGAGTTTGTTGGGTGTGAATTAACTTACCACGCGGACAAGCCTGCGTTTGATCGCAATCCAACATCGTTGGAAAGCCACACCCATCGTCCCTTAATTATCAACGGCAAGCGGATGCTGGCGATTGATGTGCATGCCCATTGCCAGATCATTGATGCCTGGCCCTTGGTTCAGGGGCAGCCCGAAATGGAAGGGCATGCGCCCTACGACGATCCTGATAAAATTCGCGTTGCCGATATTCCGACCCGGATCAAAGAAATGGACGCCATGGGCTTTGATATGCAGGTCCTCAGCGTCACCGTGTTTCAGCATTTCAACTGGGCCGAACGAGACCTCGCCGAGGAACTGGTCAAAGTTCAGAACGAGAAGTTGGCGGAGATTTGTGCCACCTATCCGGATCGCTTTTCTGCCTTTGCGGTTGTCGCCCTCCAGCATCCAGAACTCGCAGCCCAGCAACTGGAACACGCGGTTAAAAACCTTGGGCTTCGCGGTGCAATGTTAACGGCAAACATCAACGGCGAAGAACTCGCTGATCCAAAGTTCAATCCGTTTTGGGCGAAGGCTGAGGAACTCGATGTGGTGATATTTATTCATCCTCGGCATTTTCCTGAGGCCGCTAATCGATTGAAGGGTAAGGGTTTTCTCGCCAATGTCATCGGCAATCCTCTGGATACGACGGTTGCGCTTTCGCATATGATTTACGAAGGAACACTTGATCGATACCCGGGTCTCAAAATTGTTGGTGCACACGGAGGTGGTACGTTGCCGTCCTACATCGGGCGCTATGATCATGGCCACAACAGCAATGATCGCGGGGGACGCGGTGTTGAGAAAAAACTACCGAGTGAATACTTAAAGCAGCTCTATTTCGATACCCTGGTCTATGGTACGGAAAACCTAACGCACCTGATCAACGAATGCGGTGTGAGCCAACTTGTTCTGGGCACCGACCATCCGGCGGGCATGGCCAACGTGAACGCAGTGGCACATCTTCTAAGCACGCCAGGATTAAGCGACGATGATCTTGAAATGATCATGAACGGAACATTGCAGCGGCTGCTTAAATTAGATCTATAAATCATGCGGCCCCGTGAACATATTCTGAAAGCAGAGCGTCTCGAAGCATCGCTTAGAAAGCTCGATCCATCCGATGACTTCGAAATGGTGATTGAACTTTGCGTGTTGGCGGCCACCCATCTGTTTAATGCAGCTCTGCACGTGGAAGGCGTCACCCACGGCCATTCGGACCAATCTCATACGGTTCGCCCGCCCATGGAATATCATCGGAAATCGCCCAGTGATGCCATCAACAAAGGTATGAATGCACTTTCCGATCTGGAAAAACTACGGCCTGTTTATGTACGCGGCGGCGCGCCCTTTGAACAAGAGGTAGCGGATGGTTGTCTACAGAATTTTGCCACTGCAAAGCAGATATTTTTCGACGTGATCGGCGATGCAGCGAGCGATAGAGAATGGTCGGAGGTGCGACGTGACTCCTGAATTGCACCTAACCAAAGCGGCACATTTTGCGGTATCGGCTGCGCGTCTTGACCCGGTAGAAGACTACGAAGCCATCATGTGGGCGGGGATGCATACCTGCACCCATTGGACCAATGCGATTTTTCACGCAAAAGGATTAACCAGCGTCGAATTTGATTTTGAACATTCCTGGTACATTGATCGCTGCCCAGACCCTGATCGAGTCTTGGCGGGGCTAGATGATCAGCTAGGCGGATTGCTGGACGCTTTGGCTGTGTTCGAAGGATTGCGCGCCGCCTATGTACGCGGCCCTGGACCGTTTGGTCCTGAAGTCCTGGCGCGCAGTCAGGAGGCTCTTGATAGGGTTCATGCGGTGGCGGAAGAAGTCTTCGGCACGCTTTAGCCTGCGGCCTTCTCCGCCTCAATCTCTTCAAGCGCTTCAAGCATGCAGGTGACGCCGTAAGTCAGGACTTTGGCTCCGCACGGGTTAACGCAAACCATCAGCGCTTCGGCAATTTCAACTGGCTCAAGGCCCATCAAGATGCCCTTTTTTAGGTGCTGCTTTAGATGCGGCTGATTATGTGGGTTGGATGTCTCGACGGCTAATGCCAGAATGTGAAACAGCTCGTGCATTTTCTCGTCAAACCGTCTTTCCTTTCCGCGGATGACGGTGTCGAGCTCCAGCAACGCTTCCATATAATCCGGGAAATGTTCGGCAATGAATTGGTGGGCGGGATAAACTCTCCCCCGTCGCTTTGCAATTTCGTCAGCCAGTGCTTTTCCTTCAGACGTTGTTTCATTTGCCATTGATTTTTCCTTTGTTATTAATCTTAGCCAGAAATCAGATAGGGCTTAAGTGCCTTCATATCAGGCGCGACACCAAGTCCTGGTTCTGTCGTAAGGTGAAAGTCGCCATTTAGCAATTCTGGAAATGGTTGAGCCAGCAATTCCCGCAGAGGGTTATCCGTCGCGTCCAGTTCCAAAAGTCCGTCGCCGCCGACGGCAGCCAGAAGGTGTGCTGTTGCCACCAATCCAATGCCCCCGCCCAGGTAATGGGGGCAATAACGCCGTCCGCGCTTCAGGGCCTCAAGGGCGACGGCGCGACATCCGCTCAAGCCGCCCCATTTTATAATGTCCGGCTGAATGACCGAAACGCCGCCCGTGGTCATCAGTTCAACAAAGTTCTCAATTCCCCGAACGTTCTCACCCGCAGAAATCGGGATGGAACTTTTGGCGGCAATTTTTGCGAATTCTTTTAAATCGGAATCCGCAGGGATCGGTTCTTCCACCCAGCCAAGATCAAATTGCTCAAATGCTTTAATACCTGACTCGACTTGGTCAATTTTCCAGGATTGATTAACATCGACCATAAGGCGCGAGTCAGGACCGATCACATCGCGTACTTTTTGCAGTTCCGCGACATCCGCGTCATGACCAAAGCCAACTTTGAGCTTGAACGCGCGCAAACCCATGCCAAATGCCTTCTCAGCAGTATTCGCTGCAGTTCCTGGCGCAAGGCCACTGGCGTAGGCAGGTACGTGAATATCGGTCCCTGATCCCCCCAGCATTTGGCAAAGCGGCACACCCGCCCGACGCGACGCTAGGTCCCACGCCGCGATATCCACGGCGGCAACAGCCTGATCAAAGGGTCCCTGCTCGTCAGACTGAACCCTCAGTATACGGGTGCGCTGGGCCAGATAAGCCGAAACCTTTTCCGGCGTTTCCAGATGCTGCCCCACCAGAAGAGGCCGCATAATTTCGGTCAGGATATTGTAGCGGTGTTCAGCCGCAAAGCTGGGCCAGTTGGAAAAGCACTCGCCCCAACCCTCCGCACCGTCTTCATCTCGTAAGCGAATGATCAGCGCCGGACGATGCGTCATTTTTCCAAACGCATTTATGCGCGGGGTCTCCAGCGGGACCTTGAAATGGAACGCATCCAGCGAGGCAATCTTTGATGGAAGAGAGGGCGCTGTCATCAGTGCTGAGATAAACCCCCGTTAGACAATACTTTTGACCATGCCGCCATCAACGCGCCAATTGCTGCCGGAACAATATCCGCCGTATTGGCTGCACAAGAACGCGACGAGACCGCCGAATTCCTTGGTGTCGCCAAAGCGTTTTGCCGGCAAACCTTTTTCCTGGTTGGCCAAGAATTCTTCTGCGGAAATACCCGCTTTTTCGGCTTTGATCGCTGCTGAAGACCGGGTGCGATCCGTCAAAACTTGGGTCGGTGATACGATGTTGACCGTAACGCCATCTTTAATGACTTCGTTGGCCAAGGTCTTCATGTAATAAACCGTGGACGCGCGAAGGGTGTTGGACAGCACCATGTTGGGAATGGGTTGAACCACGCCGGAAGAACCAACAGCAATAATTCGGCCCCACTTTTGGGCAATCATGTCGGGCACGCACAGGCCGGTCAGACGGATGATGCTGACGACCATTTTGTTAAATTCGCTAATCAGTTCGGCTTCGTCTAAATCAAGTGCTGCTCCGACCGCCGGGCCACCGTGATTGTTGAACAGAATATCAATTGGACCACCGAGCGCTTTCTTTGCGTCTTCGTAAAGCGTGTTCATATTGTCAGGGTTGGAAACATCACCAACCATTGGCACGACTTTTCCATCGGTGATTTTAGCTGCTGCCGCTTCCGCTCGCTCCATGCTAGAACCGCTGAGCACCACATCGACGCCTTCTGCCGCCAAAGCACTGGCCGATGCAAAGCCGATTCCTTTGCTGGCACCTAAGATGATTGCACGTTTACCTTTAATTCCGAGATCCATGATTTTTCCTTGTGTGATATTTCACTGAAGTTAAAACGGATAATACATTGTCCTAGAGGCAAAACAATATCAGGTTGGATGAATAGCGAATTTAGAATCTAAATTGAGGAAAAGATGCAAACAACGACGTTGGGCAGAACAGGACTAAAGGTCAGCATCGCCGGATTAGGTGGCGGCGGTTACAGTCGGTTGGGCCAGGGATATGGTGCTGATCGCGCAGACTCGGTCGCAGTGGTCAGGGAAGCGATGGACCTTGGGGTTAATTTTGTAGACACGGCAGAAGCGTATGGCACCGAAGATATCATCGGTGAAGCTATAACGGGGCGACGCGATAAGGTCGTTATTTCGACCAAGCTGAATATCACCCCGCCGGGTGTTTCTCAATTTGGTCAGGATTTTGTTAGCGCTGATCAACTTAGGGAAAAGCTGGAAAATAGCCTTTCGCGTCTCAGGACCGATTATGTGGATATCCTACATCTTCATGTGGTGATGCCAGATCAGTATGAACATTGCCTGCGAGAATTGGTGCCGATTATGTTGCGGTTCCAAGAGCAAGGGAAAATTCGTTTCCTCGGTCTGACCGAAAGATTCATCAAAGATATGAAACATGAAATGTTAGCCCGTGCATTTGAAGACTCATGCTGGGATGTGTTTATGCCTGGGTTCAGTATTCTTAATCCGTCCGCAAGGGAGAGTGTTCTTGCGCCTGCAATTGAAAATGATATCGGTATTCTGAATATGTATGCAGTGCGCCGGGTCTTGAAGGACCAGAAGGCACTTCGGGATATTGTTGCGGACCTGATCAAGGAAGGACAGATCGATCCCACGACGGTCGATCAGAATGATCCCATCGGCTTTCTTGTCGAAAGCGGTGACGCGGAAAGTATCATTGAAGCGTGTTATCGATTCTGTCGGCATGAACCCGGCGTCTCAGTCCTTCTGACTGGCACCGGCAATGTTGAACATCTGCGACAAAATCTTGCTGCTATCGAAAAGGGGCCGTTGTCGGACGATAATCTCAAGAAATTAAATGAGATTTTTGGTAAGGTGGATTCTGTTTCAGGGAATTAAGTGGTCTCTTGGTCCGCCTCAAATTGCCAGCCGTTTTGCTTGCGCTGCCACAACTGATAAGCACCAAAGCAGAACACGATCACCGCCAGTGTCGGTCGGACCGTGCCCCCCATCATAATTAGCGGCAAAGAAATCGCGAAACATGCCGCCGGCAAATAGAACAAGGTCCAGAACCTTTTCTGATTTCGGTGTCCTTGGAACAGGGGGAACAAGGCGGAGAATATCGCGATAATCATAAAGAACAGCGACCATGGCCGGGTGAAGAAGGGCGTAAGATCCGGGGTAATGGCCAAGGCGCGCGATAGGTTCAATTCAGCAATATTACCCAGCACCACGCCCAAAATCATCGGCGCCAGCGGGAAGCCGAAATGCCGCATGAGAAAACCGAGAATCCCAAACCACAGTAACGTCCATAGATCAAAGGTAACATTCTGCAGTGCAAACACGCCGATGCCGCAGAAGCCGAGAATGATGCTCGCCAGCATGTACATCGGAATGCGGGTGACCCGGACGAAAATTCTGAGCATGAAAGATTGCAGCCCTAGCATCATGAAGGTGGCGATGAAAAATGAGATAAAGATAGAATACGCCAACACCGGCTCTTCCGTGATGAACGATGGGCTGGGAACAACATCATTCATCAGCAACGCGCCAAGCATGATTGCCGCGGTCACGTCGCCGGGAATGCCCAAGGCCATCAATATAATCAGCGCGCCGCCTTCAACAGCGTTGTTGGAACTCTCTGGCGCGATGATTCCGTCGGCGATGCCGGTGCCAAATTTTTCTGGATAGGGCGATGCCTTCTTAGCTTGGTCATAGGCGAGAATGTTGGCGATGGAGCCGCCAGCACCGGGTAGAATTCCAGTGAACACCCCAATCAGCGAAGACCGAACAACAACGGTCCAGCGCTTCGCGATTTCGCGGATGGCACGGCGGTGTTCGATCTTAACGTGAACTGTCCCACGCTGGGTTAGCGACTTTCGTGCTGTTTCCGGATCACGGACATCATTCAACAACTGAGAAAAGGCAAATAGGCCAATCAGGACAGCAATGAAGTCGAAGCCGCCAAGCAACACGTCGGAGCCAAAATCAAACCGGGCCATGCCAGCCGCTTCATCTTCGCCAACTGTTCTGAGCAACAGCCCCAAGGCACCGGCGATCAGTCCCTTGATCATATTCTTGCCGGCCAAACTAGCGGTGATGGTGAGCGCAAAGATCACCAACATAAAATAGCCCCACGGATTAAATTCGAGACCGATCTTGGCAAGCTGAGGTGCCATGGTCATCAGAAGTATGGCGCTAATGATACCGCCACAAAACGACGACCACACACCGATGCCGAGCGCCAAGCCAGGCTCGCCATTTCTGGCCATGGGAAAGCCGTCGAAGGTCGTCGCCACTGACGATGGCGTGCCAGGAATGCCGGTTAAAATCCCCGCCATCAGGCCACCTGACAGGCCACCGACGAGAACACTCACCATGGTCGCCAGCCCTAAATGCGCAGGCATAGCAAAGGTAAACGGCAGGGTAAGCACTACGGCCATTGCAATGGTGAAGCCGGGAATTGCGCCAGCGATCAAACCGGCAGATACGCCCACGGCCATGAGCAGCATGGCATGGCCGTTGACCAGCACGTCGAGGGCCGCAATTATGTTATCGATAACCATGCCAGCTTCCTAAAATGGGTCCATGAAAATGCCGGGGGGCAAAATCACTTCGAGGGCAAAGGTGAACAGGCTCCACATGGAACCGATGGCGAGTATGGAAATGCCTAGGTGAACTAAAGGCTTCCGACCGTCCCAGCCGCCCAGGACACCCATCAGGACAAAGACAAAAAGTATCCCGTCAATAAGCATGCCGAGAATTGGAAGGAGAGCTAGATATACAAAAAATAATCCAAAACACCAAAGCGGGTTGCGCCAATAAACAAGCCAACTCTTAAATCCGGGGTCGCGGTCGGACTTTTTTGCTGTCGCGACTGCTGGATTTCCCTGAAGGGATTGAATCAGATAAATCAAAGACAGGAATGACATGACGCCGATAATCACCCGCGGCCATGTCGATGGCTCTAAGACGCCATAATTAGTTACTTTAATTTCAAAACTAGACCAGAAAAAAACGCCGCAAAATATCAGTAATCCGATGGCGATGACGGCGTCACGATTAAGACGCTGCATGAAATCTCCCCTGGAACAAAAAATGGAAAAATCGAAAACGGCCCAGGCCTTGCTTAATGGCCCGGGCCGAATTCAAACTAACTTCGTCTTTTGTCCTTATTTCTTTGGCTTCCACATGCCAATTTTGATGGCAAGCTTTTCGTGGTCTTTATACATCTTGTTTGCCCACTTGCGGTAGCCATCAGGCCCGACGTATTCAACACCGGTTCCCTTCGCGTCCATCTGCTTCAAGAAGCTAGGATCGGCAGCAGCCTTTTTAAACACGCTAGCCCAATACTCGATGATAGGCTTTGGTGTTCCCTTTGGCGCGACAATGCCGCGTTGCAGAGCATAAATCATATCAACGCCAAGTTCTTTCAGAGTTGGCATGTTCGGCAAGTGCTTGGAGCGCTTCGCTGACGCAATAGCGAAACCCTTAAGATCGCCCTTTTCGAGATACTTCCGTCCCGATGCAACATTAAGTCCGCCCATATCAATGGCGCCAGAAAGGATGGCCGTCATCCGCTCGCGGGTGCCGTCATAAGGAACGAACTTGAACTTCATACCGGTCAAGTCTTCCAGGACCAACCAATAGAACTGACTGGTAGACCCGAAGGTTGCGCCAACCTTGACGGTGCCGGGAGCTGCCAGTGTGGCTTTCTTAAACTCGTTGAAGTTTTTCCAAGGAACACTTTTCGAGGCGCCAACGATATCTGGCGTCGAGGTCAACAACGCAATGGTTTCGAAGTTGTTGTAGTGATAAGGAATACGGCCCTTGAGATAGCTGGTAACGGCGCTCTGGTGGATGGCGAAAAGCGTGCAACCATTTGGCTTGGACTTGGCTGCTTCTTTGGCGCCTTTGTTGCCGCCTTGACCTGGGATCATCACCAGTTTGATCTTGGAAGGGATGTTCATCGACTTAACGACTTTTTCAAAGATCGCGAAGATCACCTGGGTGCCGCCGCCGGCCTTCCAAGGCACGATCAGCTTGGCCGTACTACATTTTGGTGCTGTGCCAGCCGCTTCTGCTGCTTTTGGGGTGAAAGCCGCGACCGCCGCGATAACACCAATGCCGACCGTAAGGCCGTATACTAATTTGTTCTTCATTCAGTCCTCCCGACTAAGAAAACAATTAAAATTTTAAGGGAAAAAGTGAGACGCTCACTGGAGAGTGAATTTTTTATAAATTCTTCTCCCCTCCCTTATGTTCGAAGTGACCATACCCGAATCTATTAGTGCGTGCTAGTGTTCTATTTCCATACCATTCTGGCGCCAAATCCCTTGACGATTAATTCTGGTCCGCCACACTGTTGGGAACCATTTTTAAAATTGAAAGTGCGTCATGGAAGTAAATCAACTGAACGAAACGATGGGTGCTGAGGTCACAGGAATTGATCTGACCCAGACTCTCGATGACGAAACCAAATCAGCCATCAACAAAACCTTTGTGGACAATTTAGTCGCCTGCTTTCGTGGGCAAAACTTTGACTCTCCCGACGCATTTTTGAAGGGGGCCGGTTACTTAGGGACTCCCGTTGCTCCGATCCTGACGAACTATCTGTTGCCCGGTCAAAAGGAAGTCGAGGCCCTCACCAGCGACGCCCATGACAAGCGCGTTGGCGGCATTGTGCCCCAACGTCGCGGACTGACGTGGCACACCGATCATTCCAATATTGCGGAACCACCGAAAGCGACGATGCTGTATGGGATTGATATTCCCAGCAAAGGCGGCGACACCCAATTTATAAATATGTATGCGGCCTATGATGCGCTTTCGGAAGATATGAAAGATTTCATAAATGGTCGCCGCGTGCTGCACGTCTATCAAGCCAGTCGCGCACCCCGTAAGATGGGCGTTCGCACCAAGGAACAGGAAGATAGCAGTCCAGGCGTTTGGCAGCCGCTGGTTCGGTTAAACCCGGACACGGGTCGCAAGGCGCTCTATCTCAATGATATGCGTATGGAAGAAGTCGAAGGACTCTCTGAAAAGGAAACAACTGATCTTCTTAAGGAACTATTGGACCATTGCATCCAACCCCGATTTCAATACAGCCACAAGTGGCAGAAGGGTGATGTCTTGGTATGGGATAACCGCAGCACCTTGCACCAAGGATCTGCCGGCATCGATCCGTCGGAACGGCGCTATCTGCACCGGGTTATGCTGCAGGGTGAAGCGCCGGTTCTGGCAAATTAATTTTTAGACTTCCCGTAAGGCGTTGAATTGATCAACGTAGCACGACGAATCAATGCGTGCTGCGATGACGGTCGTGCGGCCTGATTTTAAGGCGGCTTTGAGGGCGTCACCCAAAGCATGATCTGTATCAACAACCGCGCCGTCAGCGCCAAATCCTTCGGCTATTTTTACCCAGTCGACGCCGCCTAATCCGATACCGTAGGGTGTCACGCCCTTCACTTCCTGCTTCACTCTGATCAGTGCAATTTCGGAATCATCGAACACCAGGACAATGATCGGCAGATTTTCTCGCGTTGCGGTTTGCAGTTCGGCCACTGCCATAAAAAACCCGCCGTCTCCGGTGAATGCTATAACCGGTCGATCCGGATGCGCCATGCGTGCCGCGAGCGCGCCTGGAATGGCGTAGCCCATGGTGGCCAATCCGTTCGAAGTGAGGAAGTCTTTCGCGCCGTACGATTCCCACTTCTGAACCACCAACAATCGGCTGGCCCCGGCATCACACGTTGCAACCGTATTTCGTGGCATGACCGCATTGACCACTTCCAGCGCGCTCTGCGGCGACAGTCCTTTGGTTGGGACATCCAGGGCCGCCGAGACTTGAGTGCGAAAGTTATCGGCGGCGGCTTCGCCCCAACCGGACCCTTCAGAAACAAATTCAGTCAAGCTCGATAACAGAACTTTTAAATCACCAATGACTTCCATCGTGGACGGAATGACGGCATCCAAATTCGGGACGCTGGCCAAGGACAGAACCGGCAGCGTGTAAGGCCACGGCTTGGGCTGAAGTTCGATGCCATCGAGGCCGAGGGTTACAATCAAGTCCGATGAGTTGATCAGCTTTCGTTCGATCAAGCCGCCGATGATGCAACCCGCGCGGAGCGGATGGTCTTCAGGAATAGCGCCTTTGCATTTTGTTGTCGTTAAAACGGGAGCGCCTAGATGCTCCGCGAACGCCACCAACTCCTCTGCCGCGTCACACCAAAGGACACCCATCCCGACAATCAGAATGGGCTGTTTGGCGTCTTTGAGCATTTGCAGCGCGTCGGTAAGACCTTCTTCATCAGGCACAAGCGAAAGAACATTTGGCATCAGCGGTGCATCGGCGACCATTTCACCCGCGTCCAGTAGGGATTGATCTTCTGGCAAATCACAATGAATGGGGCCGGGCGCGTGGGATGTCGCGATCCGCATCGCGCGGCGAATTTGATGGCTCACGGTTTTACTGTTGATCGACATGCTATATTTGGTGATCGGCGCGAACAGGGCCTTTTGATCCATACGTTGCCGGAGCCCGGTCTCATAAACGTGTGACGCATATTGCCCCGTCACAGCGATCAGCGGACTGCGATCCATCCAGGCGTGCGCAATGCCGTTTGTCATGTTTGCAGTCCCAGGTCCGCAGGTTGAAAGACAAACACCCGGCGAGCCAGTGATTTCACCCCAAGTTGCAGCCATCATGGCGGCAGCGGATTCCTGTTTCATCAGGATAAACCGCATATCGGCGCGCCGCGCCGCGTCCAACAGTTCAACTGATTCTCCGCCAGGGTGGCCTACCATAAAAGGCGTGCCAGCTTCTTGAAATGACTCGACGAGTGTCTCGACCGTACTTGGCATGTTCGTTCCTAATTTTTTAAATAACTCCGCGACTATTAAACGTGGCTCCCAAAAAGCAATAATTTTTTAAGCGGAAAGCCTTTTCCTAGGGTCCCGAAAGAGGATACATTTTCACCGCAATGGATGGATCACTCCCCGACGAACAGACGGCTTTTAAGAATCGACCGGTTCTTGGAAACGCGCCGCTAAAAGCACTCGGCATCGCCGTTTTGGTGGCGGTGGCGGTGTATTATGTCGCGCTGTTTCCCGGTTTGCCGGAGGCTTGGCGGAAAGCCGGAAGTCCTGAATTGTACTTAACGGGCGTTGCGGGCGCGCTGTTGCTATTGGTTTCTGTGCTCTTTGTCGCAGTTAAGCGCGGCGGTGGCGGGGACCGCGCCCCTACTTACTACATCGCTCACGTAATTTGCGCCTGTGCGGGGGCAGTGTTGGTTGCGGTGCATGGGACGGGGAATCTGACCCGTCCACCGGCGCTTTTGTATCTGGCGATCTTGGGATTGATGGCGTTGGGAATTTGGGCGCGGGTACGCTTGTCGCGCCAGATATCAGCGACGTTTTCCCAAAAGCACAAAAACTTTTCGGCCGATGGTCCGAAGCTGGATAAAACCCGATTGCAGGCCCTGATCGACCAAAAACAAACTCTTCTAAGCGCACTTGATCCCAGTGCGAACGAGGGAACTTTTTCTCTGCGTCCGGGCCATTGGCGTTCGAAACCCATATCGTCTTGGCGTTATGCCAAGCTGGTGGCGGAAGAAAATGCGCTTATGGGAACTCGTGAAGCTGTGTCCGTAATGCAAGGCTATTGGTGGATGGTGCATCGTGCACTTGCGGCTTTGTTCGTATTGGGTGTTATCATTCATATCATTACCGTAACATTCTTCGCTGGGTATGTTGCCGACTATGGCGACATCACTTGGTGGCATTTGGCGGCATGGTGAGCACGATGAACAATATTTCAAATCGCTTGGCCCTGATGATTGACCTGGAACGCTGCATTGGCTGCAAAAGCTGTGAGGCGGCGTGCAAGGCAGAACATGGCCTGGGACCGGGTGAATTTCGAAATAAAGTCGCGTGGCTGGGCGACCCGGACGGCGGCGCTTTTGATTTCCTAACCGTAACGTGTCAGCACTGCGACCGACCTGCCTGTCTTCGCGCCTGCCCAGTCAATCCAAAGGCGATTGAAAAAGACCCGGAAACTGGCGTCGTTCGGGTGATGGAGAACCGTTGCACCGGCTGCGGCGAATGTGTCATTGCCTGCCCCTATGGGGCCATGGGGTATGACGCGGAAGATCATCATTCGGTTAAATGTGACCTTTGTCATGACCGAAGACAAAAGGACCTTATCCCGGCGTGTTCCAGCGTTTGCCCGGGTTATGCTATTTCGTTTGGAGATCGTAACGATCACCTGGCCCAGGCTAAAGAAGAAAATCGCACGGTGCGGGACCAAGACCATTTTCTGCTAAATCCCGCGACGGTTTATCTGGATGCGCTGCCCCGAGATAACCGCATCGATGGCCTGCGCCCGATTGATAAAGAACAAGTCCGGCGGCCTAAGTTTATGGACTCACCTGTTGCGCAAGGTGTCTTCCAGAAAAAATCTCCCAGCTTTCCCTACCGCGAGGCACGGCCCGACCGGGAACCAGATCGGGTGGAGCCCGGCGGCTGTAACATCTGCTTCAATTGCTGCAGCACCAAGTTTCATTTCAAAGGCGACAAGCTGGTCCGCATTACGGGCAACGAAGATGACCCGTTGTTGAAGGGGAAGGTCTGTGCGAAATCGCAAATGACCTTGCAGCTTTATAACAGCGATAAACGCCTGGAACGACCTTTGAAGCGTGTCGGTGCGCGCGGCGAAGGAAAGTTCGAACCCATCTTCTGGGATCAAGCGCTCGACGAAATTGCCGACAAGCTGAAAGCCGTTCGCGATGAATTCGGGGCTGAGGCCCTCGGCTTGTTTGCGGGTACCCGCACCGGCATCATCACCAGAGCAGCATATGTGCGCTTGTTTGCCCAGCTATTCGGCACGCCCAACCTGGAAGGCACCGACCCATTCTGTGCCGCCGGAAAATCAGTCGCCTATCAGTTGACCCAAGGAGCCATTGGCTCTGGCAATAGTTATACCGAAAACGATATGGGTTCGGCCGAACTGTATGTTTATTTCGGCGATAACCAGGCCGAAACCCGACCCGTCTATTTCGGCATGATCAATGATTGGCGCATCAAGCATGGCGCAAAAATGGTGGTGATTGACCCACGCTTGACGCCAACAGCGGCTAAGGCGGACCGGTGGTTGGGCGTGCGCCCCGGAACTGACATGGCGTTGGCGTTGGCGTTGGCTTACCACATTCTGGACCAAGGGCTGCAAGACAAAGAATTCTGCGAAGACTGGGTTGTTGGTTGGGAGAACTGGCGCGATCTGATTTTTGAAAAAGGCTATTCGCCAGATTGGGCGGCTCCTGTTACGGGCCTCTCCGCTGATGACATCCGCAGACTAGCCGAAGAAATAGCAGCAGCGGATGGCTGCATCATGTTCGGGTCGCGCGGTATCAACCAGCATACCAATTCAACTCAAACCAACCGGGCCTTGATGTTTGTGGCCGCGATCACCGGCAATTGGGGCCGGCCGGGCGGTGCGTATTTCAACATGACTGCCGGACCGCCGATTGCGCCAGATGCCCCCGCTGACCGTCGCCCTAAAATCAAAAAACCTAAAATTCGGAAAAGCCCGTCCGGTTGGACCGAAGCCATGCGCATCGGTAAGCCTTACCCGATGAAGGCGATGATTGCGTGCAACAATCCCTTCGGCCAATGGCCAGGCCAGAATACGGTCCGCGAGGCCTTCGAGGCTCTCGACCTGATTGTTCATATTGAATTATTTGCCAATGCGACGTCTGCCTTTGCGGATTATGTTTTGCCGGCAGCAGCAGGCATTGAGAAAGGCGAGATCGGGCGCACAAATGATGACCGGCGCATCGTCTGGATTGATCGCCTGATTGATCCCCCCGGCGAAGCAAAACCGGACGGCTGGATTTGGATCGAACTTGGCAAGCGCTTGGGCTTCGACGATGTGCTGAAAGAGGAATACAAAGACTCAGCACTTTTCTGGGATGAGGTTTGCATCAAAGATAATTTGCACCTGAAAGGCGTCACCCAGAAACGTCTACACTCAAACCCGTATCGCTGGGTTCGGTTCCCTGTCGCCACCGAAGACGCGCCTGAGATTGATACCTTGTACCAGGAAGGCACCACGGCGGTGGGTAAACCCGACGGCCATCGTTTTCCAACACCCTCGGGTAAGCTCGAATTCTGGACCGAAGAGATGGAAGCAAAGTTCCAAACCATGGGGCTTTCCGCCTTGCCGATTTTTTATTCTGAACGCGAACAGCGGATTGATCTCCCTTATGTCGAGCTATTGCAAGACGATGGCGGCGAAGGTGTCATCAATCCCTTCCACCCGGCCCCGACGTCCGGGTCACCAGGGCGGCTGGTGTCGCCCGGCAATGATACGCCGGGACAGAAGCTTCGCGCCGAAGGGTTCGAGCTGGAATTGGTCACGGGCCGTGCATCCGCGGCCCACTTCCACAGTTGGACCCATTATTTCTGGCAGGCCCAGGAAATGTGCCCGGATATGTATTGCCAAATCCATCCAGACCGTGCCAAAGAACGCGGCATCGAAGACGGCGATAAAGTTCGCGTCGCGACGTCGCATGGCTCGGTTGAAGCCGTCGCTTGGATCACCAACGGCATTCGCGATCACGCGGTTTTCCTACCCATCGGTTGGGACGAACGCCAACCATTTCATCCATGGAAGTCGGTGAACTTTCTAACCGATAGAACTCAGCGTGATCCAGTTTCCGAGCAAACAAATCTCAAATCCCTCTTGTGCAGAGTCGACCGTGCCTGAAAATTTTAACATTGATGAACTAGACCTGGAACTCGGTGGGCGACTTCAGAATGCGGACCTCGCCTATGAAACTTGGGGGCGTTTAAATCCTTCGGGTGATAACGCAATTTTGGTCTGCCACGGCTATACGGAAGGCTGTCATGCGGGGGGAGAAGGCGGATGGTGGCAGGGCCTAATCGGATCAGGCTGTGCGATGGATACGGATAAATTTTTTGTTGTCTGTTCCAACATGCTGGGTTCTGCCCGAGGCAGCACGGGACCCAAAAGCATCAGTCCCGAAACCGGCAAGCCCTACGGCCCAGACTTCCCTGATGTCACCGTCGGCGACATGGTCAATGCCCAGGCTTTACTAACAGAACACTTGGGTATTCGCGAATTGGCGGCCGTCGTGGGCTATTCCTTCGGCGGCCATCTGACATTTGAGTGGGCGATGAGTCGGCCTGAAAAGGTAGAGCGGATCATCCCGGTGGCAAGTGCGCCAAAGGGGCGGGGCGACGCGCAAGTCCTAGTAGATTTGGAAAAACCGTTCGCCGCACGCAAAGGCTGGAACGGCGGTCACTTTTACGGGGGTGAAGGCGAAGGCGAAATCCGTGACGCCATGGTCGCCTTTCGCATCGACATGAACCGAGAATTAGGTGTCGCTGACGCTTTTATGGAAGACCTGAACGACGCAGCGAAGGTCGAGCAAGCGTTAGATGATGAGGCGCAAACTTGGGCGGATCAATGTGATCCGAATTCTCTCATCGCGCTGCGTAAGACAGCGATGCGGTTTGATGTAACCGATAAGGTGGCGAAAATCACCGCCCCCATGCTGTACATTCTGTCTCGGTCAGACACCCTTTATCCGCCCGATGTCGCGCCGCCTATTGTTGAAAAAGTCAATCAAGCAACGACGTTTATCATCGACAGCGACGACGGCCATGCGGCCCCTGAAACTGATTGGGAAAAAATGGCGGACGTGCTGCGCGACTTCTTGGAAACAGAGCATGGTTGATTTCAAGCACCTGACTTTTGAAGAGCCCGAACCCAATGTCGGCGTGGCGACGATGAACCGGCCTGAGGTCATGAACGCGGTTAATACGGTTTTGGCGGGGGAACTCAGGGATGTGTTCTTAGCCATGGAAACGGGTGTCTTAGGCGATATCAATTGCCTGGTTTTGACGGGCGCCGGAGAACGCGCGTTTTCTGCGGGGGGCGACCTGAAAGAACGAAACGGCATGTCCAACGAACAGTGGCAATCACAGCGTGTGGTCTTTCGCGAATATAACCGGGCGCAGGAAGCCTGTCCGATCCCAATCATCTGCGCCGTAAACGGTCTTGCCATGGGGGGTGGGGTGGAAATGATCATGCGGTCGGATTTCGCCTATGCGGTCGAAGATACAAAATTCGGACTGCCGGAAATTCGGCATGGTTTTTTTCCGGGCTCCGGTGGGACCCAACGGTTTCCGCGCCTGACCAGCGAAGCCCGCGCCAAGGAAGTTATTTTGTCGGGGGAGCATTTTAGCGCGGAGGAAGCGGCTGAATGGGGGGTGGTAAACCGGCTATTCACTCGGGAAGAACTGCTCCCGGCTACAATCGCCATCGCGGCAAAAATTGCGGCCCATCCAACCGAAGTGGTGCGAACTGTGAAACAAGTCATTCACGATGGCTTGCAGACCGACCTGACTTCAGGCTTAAAAATGGAAGCCGAAAACCATGATCGAATTTCATCTTCTGAAAGTCGACTAAAAGGGATCGCGGCGTTTAATGAACGAAAGAAGTAGAGAAGGAACTCTTACGTGCGGCGACTGACCGAAGACGAAACCAAGGAAATTTTGAAAGCAGCCGGGCTGCCGGTTCCAACGGGTGAAGCTGTTTCAAGTGCGGCTGCGGCTCGTACGGCTGCGGCACGCTTTGAAAGTGGATCAGTGTTGAAAGCGTTGGTGCCGACAGGACGGCGCGGAAAGGCCGGGGCGGTTCATATGATCGATGCGCCTGATGACGCCGCTGCAGCCACAGAAAAATTGCTCGGCCAAATCATCCACGACTTTCAAGTGGATCAGGTCTACATCGAAGAACGGGTGGCGATTGCCGACGAATTTTATTTGTCGTTTGCGATAGAATCCTACCCTCCCAAATTACTCATCAGCCGCCAAGGCGGGGTTGATATTGAAGACACCTTTCGCACCAATCCAGAAGCCGTAGTGATGAAGGATATTGATCCCTTGGTCGGTGTCACGGCGGACGCTGCTACTGAGTATTGGCGCGAGGCAGGCGTCGCCGACGAACACCTACGCAAACTCGGTGATGTGACAAAAACACTCTATGAAGTCTTTCGCGACCAAGGTGCTCTGACTCTGGAACTTAACCCCGTCGCTATAGATGGCAATGGAGACGTGCAATTGGTCGGCACCATGATGGCATTGGAAGACCCGATGTTTTTGCACACAGACAGTGGCGGCATGGTGAGCCTGGGACGCAAATTGAATGAGCGCGAACGCCGCGTGGCGGAAGCCAACATCAACTTGCCCGGCGGCATGATGCGCTATACCGAATTGGATGGCGACATAGGCCTGTATGTCGGCGGCGGCGGTATGGGCGTGATCGAGCATGACCTAATGCTGGCCGAAGGGGGGCGACCGGCAAACCACACAGATTCCTCCACCGTCAATGCGGATAAGGTCAGGGTCCTGGCTGAAGCGATTTTGGACAATCCGAATGTTCGGGGTCTATTGGTCAGCTGGCATTTCCAGCAAATGGGACGCATTGATAGACGGGTGATTCCAGTGGCGGAGTTGCTTACGGAACGCAATGTAGACCTAAAGAAATTCCCGGTGGTCATTCGCATGTTTGGACCGGGGGAGCCCGATGCGAGGAAAGTTTGTGAAGACCTGCCGGGCATCCATTATCTGCCCCACGCGACTCCGGTAGAGGATGCTGTGCGGCTGATCATCAAGCTCACAAGCGAGTTGGATCAGGGAGCGGCATCATGAGTATCCTTGTCGATGGCGCTACCCGAGTTTTGATCCAAGGCATCACCGGCACCCAAGGCCGACGCCACACTGAATTTTCCATAGATTACGGCACCAACGTTGTGGCTGGCGTGACCCCTGGTAAAGCCGGACAGGACGTTCGTGGCGTTCCTGTCTTTGACACGGTTGCGGACGCCGTTGCTGAAACCGGGGCCGAGGCGACAGTGCTCTACGTTCCTGCTGCTGCCGTTCCAAGCGCGGTCGAAGATGCAGTCGCGGCTGGCATAAAATTGATCGTCGGCACGTCAGAAGGAATCTCCCGCCAACAAGCGGCTTACTTCCGCGCGCTGACCGAAGCCAAGGGTGCAAGGCTCGTCGGATTTAATACGACCGGGGTACTGTCTGCCGGAGAGGCCAAGCTTGGCGGCATTGGTGGCGAGGTCTCAGACTTCCTCTATCCTCGCGGTCGGATTGGTGTCTGTTCTCGCTCTGGCGGATTAACAGGCGAAATCGGCTTGGCGATGAAGCAAGACGGCTATGGTATATCAACAGCCCTCGCCATGGGCGGCGACTGGATCACCGGCACGCCAATGGTGGAATACGTGCGCCTGTTTGAACAAGACCCGGACACCGACGCCATTATCCTGTTCGGTGAAACCGGGACCGACAACGAACTGGAAGTCGCCGAACACTTGGTGGCCAATGGTATGAAGAAACCAGTTATTGCATTATTAGCCGGACGCTTCCAAGAAAACTATCCCCCGGGCATCAGCTTCGGTCACGCCGCCGCTATGATTGGTAATGACAAGCAAACCATTTCCGCCAAGGCAAAAGCCCTGACGGACGCAGGGGCGGCGGTGATTGCAACGTTGGAAGAAGTGCCGTGGCGGTTGCGGGATTTTGGGGTGCGGCCAAGTAATTAGTGCTTTACTCATCGTCCTTCGAGACGCCGCTGTCGCGGCTCCTCAGGATGAAGATGTTTATTTAGATTTAACGAACCTCTTCATCCTGAGGAGCGCAGAATGCGCGTCTCGAAGGACGCCTAAAACAGCGCCTTCTCTAATACGCAGTGAATGCCCTTATTGCCATCGACAATCTGCGTGACTCGCAGGTCACCGGCCAGACTGCACAGCCGATAGACGTCTTCATCCGTTAAATTGGATATCTCGGTCACCCAGGAAATCATCTCACGCAGGGCTTGGGTTGCAGCATCGTCCAGGTCTGGGTTCAGGCCCATGGAAATCAGGTGGGTTTCTGTTTCGGCGCGGGGGAATTTCAGGCCCGTGTTTTTGTGCAGGATAAATTCGAAGGTGCCGGTTAATCCGGTTTCTAGTGCGGTCAGACAGACCTCGCCGTCGCCTTGCGCGCCATGGCCGTCACCGGCTGAAAACAGCGCGCCTTCGGTCCAGATCGGGAAATAAACCGTCGAGCCCGCCGTCAGTTCTTTGTTATCGATATTGCCGCCATGTTCGCGGGGTTCCTTGGATGAGATCCGTCCGTACGCCGGGGGCGGTGCGACGCCGAAGTTACCGAAGAACGGATTACACTTAAGCGTCTTTCCCCATGGCAGTTCTGCCGTTTGTGCTTCTTGGTTGATGGGAATGATGATGCAGCGGGTATAGGGAAAGTCTTCCGGCAACGCGCCGCTCAGTACGCGAATAAAATTATGCCCCCAACTGTCGGCGAGTTTTATGTCTTGAATGCGTACTTCCAGGGTATCGCCCGGTTCAGCCCCCTCAACCCAAATTGGCCCGGTTAGAATATGCTGGCCAATTTCAGGCTTCAGATTTTCGACAACTTCCATATGCTCCGCCCGAACCAGACTTTTGTCCTCAGGCATTCGTGAAATGCCGCCCGAAATTGACGTCACGGTGACAGTGTCCCCAGACTGAATACGGAGTACGGGATCAAGAGCAGAATCCCAATAGCCCCAGTGAACGGTGGAGGAGGAGGGGTTGAGGGTGTGGTGAGTTGGCATGGTGAATTTTCCAGGAGTATGTTACATCAGGGCTTCGTCTAACTGTATCAAACGAAATCGCCATTAAAAAGAGGGAGATGGGGGAAATGACAATCACGCCTGAAGATATGGAGGCCCGCACCGCGCGCTTTAAAAAATTAAGCTATAGTGCAGAAGGGTACCTAGACACTCGTATCCCCGCCCATGAAAGAAATACTTATAACGTCATTGGTCGCGGCGTAACGGAAGATCCTAATCTTTCCCCGGCCATTACTGACGCCCAAGATTTCAACCTAACCTACATTGGTGCGGAACCGGGAAAGGGAGCAGCCTTGCACGACCACCCTACGGTTGAAGTGTTTATTCCAATGACCGGGACGTGGGCCATTATTTGGGGCGATGAAGGGCAATTCGAGACCACTATTGAGCAATTTGATGTTGTGTCCGTGCCGCCAGGCGTCATGCGTGGTTTCCGCAATGAAAGTAATGAGCATGGTTTTATCATGGCCATTTTGGGCGGTTCTAACTCGGGCAGTGTTTCCTGGGCCGGCAGTGTTATCGGTGAGGCGGAAAAAACCGGGCTGAAACTAAATGAAGACGGGACAATCAGTGAACTCGTTCCTGCATAGGGCATCCTAAATTTAAAGCAAGGGAATCCAAATGATTGTCGTCACCACCGAAACAATCCCACAGCATGAAATCTCCGAAGCATTGGGGATCGTGTCGGGGAGCATGGTGCAGTCCAAGCACCTTGGACGGGATATCATGGCCGGTCTCAAATCTATCTTTGGCGGTGAAATTATGGGTTATACGGAGATGCTGGAAGAAGCCCGTGCACAGGCCCGCGCGCGGCTGGAGGAGGCCGCACGGGACTTAGGTGGCGATGGCGTTGTTTGCATGCGCTATTCAACGAGTACCGTATCCCAGGGAATGTCTGAGATTCTTGCGTATGGGACAGTTGTTAAATTTAAGCGGTAGGATTTCCTCTAACTCCCGGGCTTCAACGCCTTCCAGACTTTGTTGTTCGTCTCCGACGTGATCAGGTCGTGTTGGTGGGACAGGCAGGATCGGAGGCCGGGGGAGATATCTTTTCTCAAAAGCTCACGGCAGTCGTTGATGGCAGTCTTGGTCAGACGGGCAGCCTCAGGCGGCTGGCGTTGGGATTTTACCTTCTTCAAAACGGATGGAAGTTTGTCGATACCGGCCGAATTATCTGCGGGTAACTGGTTGACCATTTGATTGAGATATCGGGTTGCGGACACCCGTACTTGGTCTGCTTCGAATGCGCGCGCAGCCACCACGCGAAGCGGGCCTGTATAGCGGCGAATTTCGCGGGCAGTTAGCGGCTTGGGATCGTCTTTCAGGGCAACAGGAATGGCTGAGGCCAAGGGCTCAATCACTACGGCAGCGTGGCCTTTGCCAAGTTTGGCGACAACATCGTCAGGTACACGGAGGGAGACCGAGTGATACATACTGAATGACTTAATTTCCACCTGCTCCGCAATGGGAAAGGTCTTTTGAACTCCATCTGAGCTTGTAAGTATAAGCGTGATGCGAGATTTCTTGGCAAGTTTGTAGGCGGTTCCATAAACTGGCGCGGGGCGACTTTTTTGCAGGCACATGGAGGTAATCTCAGCGGCGCACATTCCGTTCTCACACGTTAGTGGTACAGGCTCAGCCGACGCGACCAATCCCAAAATCTGAGGTGCTGCATAAACCGGCGTAGGCGCCAAAATAAATCCAGTTGAAATTAAGGCCAAAAACAGGGGGTACGTCAGGATCCGCATCGGTTTCTCCTTACCAAGCTATAGGAAGGTCTATTCGCCTAAGACCATTTGAAGGGGTGATTTTAGTACAGTGACTTAGATTTGTCTCCCCCCGGCGGAAATTTTTCGGTATTGAAGAGGTTCCATTATTTTTGTCGTAGAGGATATCATGCCCTTCACCCTTCGCTCGTCGCCCAGTTCTCCCTTCGTTCGTAAAGTAAATGTCGCTGCAGCTGTGCTGGGGATATCCGATCAAATCACACTCGAAGTCGCGGTGACAAAGAATTTGGAACCCTCGTTGCTGTCGCAAAATCCATTAGGGAAAATCCCGGCGTTGGTTTTGGAGGACGGGCGCGTGCTTTATGACAGCAGGGTCATTATGGACTACCTAAACACGGTCGCTGGGGGCAGCATTATCCCTGAAGACACAGATGAGAAATTCAATGCACTGACACTTGCGGCTCTGGCTGACGGAATTATGGAAGCCGCGTTGTTGGTAGTTTACGAAGGACGCTATCGCCCGGATCAGAAACCTTACGCACCTTGGCTCGACATGCAGCGCGAAAAGATCAGGCGCGGGCTAACGTCTTTAGAAACCGCACTTCCCTCGGTAGACCCGGTGACTGTGGGGACCATTGGCCTCGGCTGTGCGCTCGAATACATCGATTTTCGCGGGCAGTTTGACTGGCGGGATGATTATCCGAACCTCCTCGGCTGGCTTGGTGAGTTTTCAGCGGCGGTTCCAGTGTTCAAGGACTCTTCGCCCGCGTAGTACGGTGGATTCAAACGATGGCGCGTATATTACTGTATTGCATGAACGGGACTGGGTTGGGGCATATCACCCGAATCTTGGCAGTCAGTCGGCAGCTTCGAAAGCTCGCGCCAGAGACGGAACTCTTGGTTCTTACAAGTTCGGAAAATTCGAACATTCTTTGGCAGGAAAAGATTGTTTCTGTTAAAATTCCCTCACAGGAAACGATTGCCCTCGAGAAAAATTTGCCGATTAGGCATCTCGCTTCCTCTCTGACAGCGCAGGTATTTGCCACGTTTCAGCCTGAAATTATCGTTGTCGATAGCGCACCTCAAGGCGCATTTTCGGAACTTCTTTCTTTGTTGTCTACAGTTCCGAAGCGCGTTTTTCTCTACGGCAATTTCCCGAATATGATAAAGCACTCTGCCTATCGTTTTGCGGTCAATTTTTATGATCGGGTGATCATGCCCTATCACGAAGATGAGCAAGACATCCTTCCCATCAAAGATTCAAAAGAAGGAAAACTTGTTTGGACGGGAGATATTCTGGTGCGCTCAGTTGATGAAATTCAGCCTCGCGATGTGGCACGTAGACACCTTGGTCTAAGGGAGCAGGGTGAAGATGAGCTAACTGCTTACGTCGGGCTTGGCGGTGGTGGAAATGTCAAAAATTCAGAGTTTAGGGACTGGGCCTTGGATGTCCTTTCAGAATTTTCAGATATCAGAATTGCCTGCGCAGCGCAGCCCCTCTCCAGTGATGTCGATAAAATTTCTCAAAGGGACAACTGTGTACCGGTCAATCACTTCCCCATGGTCGAATATTATTCTGCCTTTGATTTCTGCATTTCTGCAGCTGGCTTTAATTCTGCCGAAGCGGTTCATGCAGGTCTACCCGCAATCTGGGTGCCGTTCGGATTTCCGGCGACCGATCAAGAATTTAACGCGGATCGGTTCACGAATGCCGACCTTGGGGTCAAGGTGACGCCGTTGGATACAGAAGCATTGCGCAAGGCAATTGAGTCCATGCGCGATGCCAAATATCGGCATGCCCTGCAAACCCGTATGCGGGACTGGGCCGGACCTAATGGGGCCGAACTCGCGGCAAAAAGTATTTTGGAACTTGTCGCCCCTTAGATTTCTTCAAAGAACGATCTTGTAGTCTTCCACCCCAGGCCAGGTGCGAAGGACATCTTTCGCGACATAGGTTACATCACCCCGGTGCGGCACATTAATTTTTGCATTGAACAAGCGGTGACTGGGCGAAAGAAGCGCATCGATAAATTGCCTGTCTTCTTCGCTATGGAATTCTATATATATCACCAATATCTGCGGCAACATTCCCGCAATAGAGGACAGAATGTGCCGTTCAGCCCCTTCCGTATCAATCTTCAAAATATCAATCTTCTCAATAGACAGAGTTTGAAAACATTTGCGAGCGTCCCGCAAAATGATGGTGCCTCCGGTTGACTTTGTATCAATTCCTTCTGCCAGCGAACGCGTTACGGTATCTTCATTTCCCTGATAAAGAATGGCCTCTTTATCCGTGTCAAAGAGACCATAGGGATGAACTTCGACCCCAGAAATACTCGCCGTATTTTTTTGCAGAAGCTGAAATGTTTCGGGCGCCGGTTCGAATGCGACGATTCTGGCATTCGTATATTCGTTCGCGAAGAGCACCGTCGTAGCACCTACATTCGCACCAATATCAACGATACAAGTGACGTCGGGTATTTTTTTAAATAACGGGTAGGTTATACCCTGAAATATATCGTTGGTAATTTTGCGATTTATATCTGTATCGAAGCACGTGAATGGATGTGGCTGTCCGCGCAAGCCAACATTAAAACTAATCGTTTTAGGATTAGGGTTGGCTGGCATGGTCTATACCCTCAGTTATGCAGTTCCGAGGAATTTTCCCACGGCCTGCGTGACAGCAGATTCCGCACGCGCGTCCAACTCAGTTTCACTCAACGTACTTACCGGATGATCGATGATGACCGGAACCAAATCCGTCATGCCAAGGGCCGCACGTTGGACCTCTGCTTCGTGAACGAACTCAGTGGTGACAATAACCGCGGTTGGGCGGCCCGCAGTTTCTAGCGTAATCCCGTCATGCATACAGCACGACGTGCAGGAGCCTCAGTCCCCGATGGCCGTCACCACCACATCATTCTCCGCTGCGATTCGCGCGATCAGTTCTGGGGTGGCGACCTTGGAGAAACTTTCTTTGCGATAGTAATTGGTCTCGGCAAAGTCGTGGGTGTCTTCCAACCGAGCAAGCACTTTTCGAAGCAGCTTGTTGGCGTTCCATTTTGTGTTGTCCAGTATGCCGAGTTTGAGGCCCGCCAAAGATTTAACCCGGGGTGCAATTGGCAGCGGTTCAGCCTCGACCACGCCTCTGGGGTCATAGACCCTGACTTCATCTTGCGGGATATCCAATGCCATGGGAGTTCCTTTCTTAAAGATAGTTTATAGCCGACAGGTGCCGTCGATGCAGACCGGGCCTCCGATGGGGGCACTGCCGTCAACGGCACGCAGGACAGGGCTGGTCATGTGACCCCAACCGGGAATGAAGGCAGAGAACCGACCCGCCTCGCCGCCAGCAACAAACAGATGAATGTTATCAGGTTCTGGCACGACGGGGATATTTTCGTCATCGCGCCTGCGGAACCATTTGGGCAGGCTGCGGTTGTAGACCTTGCCGTAGCGGTGCTGGAACGCGACTTCACCAAAAGTATTCCGCGCATGATACCAGAGATACATTCGTACGTCGTGCCGTGTCCAACCCTTGCCAGCAATAGTGGTCGCGTGTTCCGGCGAAATCACCACAGTGCAATGACCGCTGGAGACGGCGTTGTTGTGGGCGATCGTACTCATTGCTGAAACCAGAGAATCTAAAATTCCTTCAGGATCATCGGCAACGTGGTTGGTAACGCTGTGCGGCGGTTCGGCGGCGATCATAAATACCGTCGAGTCGGTTTCGCTGTATCCCTTCTCGACAGAATAAGGTGCCCATGGGCTGTGTTCTTGGTTTTCCGCAATGCAGTAGGTGTATTTGCCAGGATGGCCAAGGGTACTCTTGTCCAAGTCCCCGGGCCAGGCTCCACCGACGTTTAACAGGATCATTCGAACGGCGCGGCCAATGGTCGCATTGGCGCGGTTGCCAGAGCCAAAAACATTGCATCCTGAATTCATGCCGATCTCATTTCGAATCGGCCCGTTCACGATCAGCAGGGGAGACGCCATATGCGTCGTTGCCTGTACCCCATTGAGATTGAAGCTCTCGTCCGTCAGCGCCAACATCGCCGCGCGAACCACAGAGGCATAAATTGGTAAGCATCCTGCCATCACCGCGTTCACTGCCAAGACTTCACGTGTGAGATTGCCCCAGCGCGGGGGTACTCGGCACTCAACAAAGTCTGGCTCACCACCCAGCGCGTCCAACATCGCCTGTACTTTTTCGGGCGTTGGCGGGACAACCGGAAAACCGTCAGAAACGCCTTGGCTGTAATACCATTCGATCAGGTCTTCACCGGCCAGCGCGGTTTGGGGAAATGTCTTTGTATCGTTCATAAGGGTATTATGCGAAGACGCCGGGGGGCGTTGCAAGGGGGAGAGAAATTTTTTTAGAGAGACGATTGTAATCCTACCCAGCTCAACCAATAATTCTAGAAGATATTTTGAAAATACCACTTAAAAGCGGCACTTCAGGGAAGGACCCAACAATGAAAAAATCTTATTTATGGATCACATTTGGAATATTTGTTGCGATGGCTGCTCTTGGTGGGACCGCATCAGCGGCGACCATCACCGTTACGTTTCATAAAGTCCAGACGGAACGGGCGAATGGGCTTGGTGAGATCGTCGGTATGATCGTTTTTCAGGATACGGCACGTGGCCTAAAAATCATGCCCAATTTGAAAGGGCTATCCGAAGGTCGGCACGGCACCCACGTTCATCAGAATCCAGACTGCGGTCCTAAGATGAAGGGTGGAAAGTTGGTCGGGGGATTGGCGGCAGGTAGCCATTTTGATCCAAAAAAATCTGGCAAGCACTTAGGCCCTCACGGCGGCGGCCACTTAGGCGATTTACCGTTGCTCTATGTCGATTCTAATGGCAGGGCGACACGTACGTCCTACGCACCAGCACTCAAATTGTCAGACCTTAAAGGCCGCGCCATCGTAATTCACTCAGGCGGTGACAACCACTCCGATATCCCGAAAAAGCTCGGTGGGGGCGGTTCTAGGGCAGCTTGTGGTGTCGTTGTCTATTAGTTCATCTGCTCCGCTGGGGCCCATTTTTTAGCGCGAATTTCAGCCTCAAGGCGTTCTTTGGTGGTCAAATTTGCACCATGTTTTCTCATATTCATAGGCGCTGACTTGTGGCCCTGATTAGAGGATAAAATTAGAAACATCATGCCGCGGACCTTGTCCTGGGCGATGCCTTTGCCCTCAATTAAGCGCGTGCCGATATGATTTTGTGCTTTCGCATAATCTTGCAAAGCAGACTTTAAAAACCACTGCGCTGCAGTCTTAATATTCTTTTCTACACCACGGCCATCCCGATAGATCTTGCCAAGGTTGTACTGAGCCTTCATTTGGCCTTTCTCTCCCGCCATTTTAATCCAGCGGAAGGCCTCAGTATGATCTTGCGGAACCCCGAAGCCTGAGGAATACATTTTGCCAAGCGAGTATTGAGAACGGATAACGCCCTTCTTGGCGGCCATTTTTAGCAAGGCAACTGCTCTCTTGTAGTCTTTCTTGACGCCTAATCCATTGGCATAGGCCTGGGCCAGGTTGTGTTGTGCCTGACCATCACCATTATCGGCGGCCTTATTCCACCAATTGAGCGCTATCTTGCGGTTTTGTTCAACACCGCGGCCATCGTTGTACATCACGCCGACATTGAACTGCGCGCCTGCGTCGCCCTTCATCGCCAGGGGCTTCCAGACAGCCAGTGCACCCATAAAGTCACCCTGCTGATATTTTTCCCAGCCAGACCCTGTTTCCGCTTCTGCAGGAACGGCCAAAGTGATGGCCGCCGTCACAGCAAGTGCACCTGCCAAAGGGCGATAAACTTTCGATATTCCTATGAGAGCTTTCATTGTATTATCCCTCCTATATTCCAGCGCTCTAGCGCCGGGCCGCGAATTTGGTGTTTCTCAGTCGCAAACTCTCAATCAAGCCGTTAACGCCCTGTGATTTGATTACAGAAGCATATTCGGATTGCTGAGTTTTGATCATGCTCAGTCCAGCGACCATGACGTCGAGAATTTTGAAGCCTTTGGGTGTTTCTCTTATCCGCCACCCAGCTTTAATTGGGGGGCCACTTGGTCGCGAAATAACGGTCCTGACCAACGCATCTTTCTTGCCGAGTTTCTGTGAGCCAACGACCTTGAAGCTCTGGCCGACATAGCCACCCAACCGCCTTGAATAGGTGCGGAGTACGTTCTCACGAAACAGACCTAAAAATTCTTTCTGTTGTGCCTTGCTTGAGGATCGCCACGCCCGGCCCATGACATATCGACCAATACGATAGAAATCAAAGTTACCGCGTAGAAGATCACGGATCTTGGCCTCGCGGACATCTAGCGGTGTCCCCTTGACCTGCAAAACAGCAACGGTGGAATTTGCAAGCTGGGTGAGAAAACCCGCAGCTTTCTCAGGCGATGTAGCTGACGCAGACTGGGGCGCAACAGCCGTTGCGACAAGAACTGCAATAGCAAATGCAATTAAATTACGACGTAAAATCATGGTAGCTCCTTAACACTCTTCCCCCTGCCTCTCTTCTTTTATCGAACATTTAGCAGAAAAAAGCTAATAAATTTGTTAACGGAGACGAATTTCGTACAATGGGGGACCATAAATTTCCTCCGAAGTGAGACATGCCAACACCTTCGAACCTAATATTTATTCTGACGGACAATCATGCCAGATCCATGGCGGGCTGTTATGGCCACCCTATGGTCAAGACCCCGAATTTGGACCAGATCGCAGACACAGGCGTTAAATTTGAAAATGCTTATTGCGCCAGTTCGTTGTGTTGCCCTTCTCGGGCAGCCATGGCGACCGGGTTATATCCCCATCAGACAGGGTACTGGGACAATGCTTTAGTATTTGATGGGCGTCACGCGTCCTGGCACGGGCAGTTGCGGGATCGGGGATATTCAGCTGTGGCCATCGGCAAGCTGCATTACCTTTCCCAAGAGATTGATCAGGGCTTTAGCGACGAAATCGTCACCATGCACATCGTAAAAGGGACGGGTGACTTGATTGGCCTGTTGCGAGCGACGGATGAGGGCGTGCCTGTTCGTCCTCCATTCAGAGAGATGTATAATCAATCAGGCGAAGGGACAGCACCTTACCAGAACTATGATCGGGATGTGACCGCTGAGGCGGTGAAATGGCTTAAGAACGAAGCCCCAAAGCAGGACCATCCTTGGGTTTTGCTGGTCTCCTATGCGAGCCCGCATCCACCATTCTCAGTTCCCAAACGATTCTTCGATATGTACCCCATGGAGGATGTGCCGATGCCAGTGCAATGGGAGGGCACAACCCGGCCCGATCATCCCGCACTCAACCATACTCGGCGGTTGGATTGGTTGGAGGAGCCGTTTAGTGAAGAACTCGTCCGTCGGACAGTCGCTGGTTATTGCGGACTAGTGAGCCATGTCGATGAACAAATTGGCGAAGTAATGGAGGCAGCGCGGACGCTTGGAATGATGGATGATACCCGCATCCTTTATACCAGTGACCATGGCGAAGCCGCAGGCAATCACGGCCTTTTGGGGAAGACCACGCTCTATGAGCATTCTCTGGGTGTCCCGCTGCTGATGTCGGGGCCTGACATCCCAGTGGGGCGGGCGATCAAGGAAGTCGTGTCGCATGTGGACCTGTATGAAACTATACTCGACTCCACTGGCTGCCCCACAGGCACCCCTGATCATTTGCGCTTTGGAAACTCATTGTGGCCAATGATCGAAGAGACACCAATGGATCGATTGGGCTTTGCTGAAGTACATGTTAAATCAACCAAGAACGCGGCATTTATGGTGCGGGACGGGGATATGAAGTTAATCTTCCACGTCGGCGCGCCGAGCCAGTTGTTTGATTTGGGGAATGATCCGCAGGAAACCAACGACCTCGCGCAAAACCCTGCCTATAAGGAAACCCTTGAAGAATTGCAACGGGAGCTTCGGCGCATCGTTGACCCTGATGCCGCTAATGTTCGTGCGAAAACAGATCAACTGGCTCATGCCCTTAAACATGGTGGCCCCCAGGCCATTCGCAGCGAACAAAACATTGTCGCCAGCCCGCCACCAGTTTAATGAATTTTTATAAGCTACAAAATTGGATTTTCCTTTCCGTCGCAATTGTCGGGGTGACTTATCTCGCGCTGATCGTCGGTTGGTACGCTTCGCTGGATACGTACGTCGATCACGCGTTGCCCAATATTGCGATTAGATCGTGGCGTTTGCTGAGCGGTCTCGATCTTTATTATTCAGCCGAGTCCATTAATTTCATGGCCGGTGTTTACGGGCCGTTGTTGAATATCGCCAACGGGCTGATTTTATGGATTTTCGGTGGCAACTTGGCGACGAGCAATCTGGCTGGCGGGATTGCTTTGTTTGTCGGATTGGCTGCGATTTCCCTGCATTTATTCAGAACAAGCGATCGCGATGTCGCCGCCGTTGGTGTGATCATGTTCTTAGGGATAATTTTTGCGGTTTCACCGCTGTCTTTTTGGACGCGACCTGATCCTTTTATTTTAATGCTGGTCTGTGTCGCAGTGGCCTCTAGCGGGCTACAAAAATATGGAACCTATGCTCCTCACGCTGCAGTGGCGGTGTGTATTGGCCTCGCGGTAAATTTCAAGGCGCACGCTTTTATTTATTTTATTCCCATCGTCTTTCGGTATTGCGCCGCGCGTTGGTATGTTTCTTGGCCGTTGATGGCGGTCTTATCGGTCGGGGTTTTTCTATTGCCGTTTGGATTGCCGTCCATATCTCTGGAACTTTATTTGGGTCGGTTATTTGATATGGTTGGCGGTCGAACAATTAGTCTCGATCTTCTTCGTACAGTGCTTAAGTACTCAACCCTTTTCTTGTCGCCGATAATTGCCCTTGCCGCCGTTTGGTGGTGGGCTCGTCCCCGGATCGAAGTCAGAAACATATGGTACCTGGGGACCTTCATCCTCAGCATTTGCGTTGGGATATATTCAGCGTCCGTTCCCGGCGCAGGCTGGTACCATTTGTTGCCCTTCGTTCCGGCTAGCGTTGATTTGTTTTCAAAATTTGCCCAATCCCTGAACGACAATCCGGCACCTAGGATGGGAATTTTAGGCGTTTTCTTCCTGGTGTTTGTCATTATCAGTATTACTCCGCAAAAGCGTTTATGGCGCACCTATGACCGACTTTCGGCGATGAGCCCTGTTGCAGACGAAATTAGAGGTATCCTTAAAAAATATCCGGGGAAAAGCATCGAAATGGGGTACGGCCGAGATGTTGCGGTAACGTACAGCCTGACGAACCCGCGGCCATTGCTCGCATTTGCAGGAAACCCAACGACGGTTACAGGGCCAAGCGCCATGGAAATGCGATATCAAGGCAAGCCTGTTTCAACTGTTCTTCTTGAGCATATCCGGGGCTGTAAGACGGATCTTTGGTTAATTCCCAAAGCGGAGCGCCCGTTTGCCATGAATAATTATTTCAAGAACGAACCCGCCTTTTGGGCTGAGTTTCAAGAAGCGTTTAGCGCTGCGTATGAACGTCGGACAGCGTTAGATTATTTCGACGTTTGGGCCTGTAAGGGTTCGCATAAATGAAGTTGACCCAGCAAGAAAAACGCCGACTGATCATCGGACTTGTGCTCATCGTTGGCATGATTGTCCCGATGATGCCGACTGTAGCCAAGATCTACGGCCTGCCTGATGTGTGGGCCTCTATTTTTTCCTATGTCGGGATCAGCGTCGATAAATAAGCACCTTTAAAAATTCGGCACTATTCTTACTCTCCGTGTGTGTTGTATTTCGTATATTACACGCTAGCATGACTCCAAGATGAATGTTCCATACAGGGGGATGTAAATGCTGTTTGCGATATTTTGTATTGATAAACCAGGGATGGCGGAAAAACGCGCTGCTGTCATGCAACCGCATCGGGACTATCTTGCGCAGGCATCGGTCAAGATCGTGATGTCAGGGCCCTTAGTTGATGATGATGGCGAAACCGTTGTGGGTAGTCTCTACGTTGTGGAAGCAGCAGATCGAGCCGAAATTGAGGCGTTTCAAAAAGATGACCCCTTGGTCGCAGCCGACCTTTGGGAATTGGTTGAGGTGCGCGCCTTTTCAAAGCGCGTCGACAATCGGGATTAACGAGACGAAAAAGGATAAAGCGACATGATTGGTGTATTAGGCGGGACCGGCGTAACCGGTTCTCAGGTGGTGGCAGCGCTCAAGGCGAAGGGTGCGGATTTTAAGTGTATTGTGCGCGATCCTGCTGCAGCAGCGGAAAAATTGGGCGGGGATGTTAATTTGATTCAGGGTGATCTAAGCGATCCCAGCAGTTTGGATGCGGCGTTCGCCGGACTTGATACGCTTTATCTCCTGTGCGGTCACAGCCCGAAACTGGCGGAAATGGAACTCAATGGTTTGGAAGCGGCAAAGCGCGCTGGTGTTTCTTACTTAGTTAAATCTTCGGGTAGTGAAAAAGGCGTCACCGCAGATGCGCCGTCTGAGATCATTCGCAACCATTACGTCGTCGAACAAGAAGTCCGCAAAGGCGCCATCGATTGGGCGATTAGCCAGCCTAATTTTTTCACGAGTAATCTAATGAACATGGCGGCTCCTGTTGTCGCCATGAATAAGCTGATTACGGCTCTGCCAAAAGAAACGGTTATTTCCATGGTTCACCCGGCGGATGTCGGTGAGTGTGCTGCGGAACTGCTGACGAATAAGTCTTACCAAGGTGCTGCCTATTATCTCGCCGGGGCTGCTGTGACCATGGAAGACGTTGTTAACACGATGTCGGATGTTCTGGGCCGGGAAATCGAATACGTTCAAGTGCCGCCGGAAGCCGCAAAGAAAGCCATGGAAGACAAAGGCATGCCAGATTGGTTGATTGCCCACATGGGGGGAATGATGGGATTTGTTGCCAAAGGCGGCATGGCCCATGAAAGTGAGTGGGTTCAGAAATTGACGGGACACGCGCCCCGAACACTGAAAGAATGGCTTGAAGCCAATAAAGGCGCATTCGGGGGCTAACCATATGATTCCAATATTAGATTCGCACCACCATATTTGGCGTCATGCCGACTTGCCGTGGCTGAACGGGCCTGAGGTTACACGCGTCTTTGGCCCTTACGAGGGACTGCGCCGGGATTATTTGATGGAAGATCTGATGGCCGATATGGCGGGCTCAGGTATCGTTGGATCGGTTTATCTGCAGGTCAATTGGGCCCCGGAACAAGCCGTTGATGAAGCGGCTTGGGTGCAGAGCGTATCGGACCGCCTGGGGTGGCCACATGGCATTGTCGCTTATACCAATTTCTTCGATGACGATTCTCCTGAAACATTGAAAAAACTAAGCGCATTTCCGAAAATGCGAGGCATTCGTCATCAACTCCATTGGCACGAAAATGATCTTTATCGCATTCAACCCCGCCCGGATGTCATGAACGATACGACTTGGCGCAAGAATTTTGCGCGGCTTCAAGACTATGGCTGGTCGTTTGACTTGCAGGTCTTTGCCTCACAAATGAAAGATGCGGCCAAGCTCGCGGCGGACTATCCTGGAATTCCTCAAATCCTCCAGCACGCAGGCATGGCCGAAGATCGCTCCCCCGAAGGGTTGGCTCTCTGGCGCGACGGCATGAAAGCGCTGGCGGATCAGCCCAATGTATTCTGTAAGCTGTCCGCCTTCGGCACGTTTATTCACGAGAATTCAGAAGACCACATCGCCGAATTGATTGGTCAGACGTTGGAAATCTTCCCACCGGAACGGTGCTTGTTTGGTTCCAATTATCCAATTGAAATGCTGTGGACGCCATATGCGCCCATCGTTACGGCCCACCGGAAGGCAATCGCTCATTTACCAGAAGCTGATCAACGGGCGATCCTGCATGATACCGCCGTTGGGGTGTACAAGCTCGAAGGGATGGCGGCTGAGCCTTTATGAGTCGGTGTCGCGCAGGTAGACGATCCAATAAACCAGTGCGACGAACACGCTGCCGCCAACAATGTTTCCTAAAGTGACGGGAACCAAGTTCCCGATAAAGCCGCTGAGGGTGATGCCGTTTGTTGCTGTGAAATAGCTCATCAATCCGGTCGCCGATGAGTCGCCGACGCTTGCCAGATAGCCGATGGGGATAAGATACATGTTGGCCACCGAGTGCTCGAATCCCAACGCGACAAAGGCTGAGACGGGAAAAATAATTGCCAGAATTTTTCCGGTCACGGTGTGGGCGGCAAAACACAGCCAAACAGCAAGGCAGACCAGGGTGTTACACAGCACCCCCCTTAAGAAGGCTTCCATAAACGGTAACTGCACTTTGCCGTGGGCGATTGCTTTGGCTGTTTCGCCAAGTGCTCCATCGCCAAGTGATAGAATTCCGGACCAGTAAACGATCAACGCTGTTGCCATTGCACCAACAAAATTTCCGATGTAGACCAGCAGCCAATTTCGCATTAGTTGATGAGTGCTGATTTTATTTTCAGCCCACGCCATGACGATAAGGTTGTTGCCGGTAAACAGTTCTGCACCCGCTATAACGACGAGAATAAGCCCGAGGGAAAACGCAATCCCACCCAAGAGTCTTTGGGGTCCGAACCCCATTCCACTGTCGGTAACGACAAGCGTATAAAACATGCCGCCAAAGGCAATAAAGGCTCCAGCCAACACGGCTAGAACCATCGTCTGTAATACAGGCAAGTGAGCTTTCTTGACGCCTGCCGTTTCAATCCTGGAAGCGATTTCCGGCGGTGCGTAAGCATCGATGTCGATAGACCTGCGTTGGGGCGTTTCGTCCATTACAGCTCTCAGCGCATCATTTTCTTGGCGAAGACAACAACGAAAAGTGCCAAGATAAAGGTTCCGGAGAAAGCCTCAATTGTCGCAATAAACCGTGCCAAGCCAATTGGTGTAATGTCGCCGTACCCCAGTGTCGTAAATGTAACGACGCTGAAATAAATGCAGTTCCCCAATGCGAGCACGTTTTCGGTCAAATCTTTATCCGGGCGGAAAACAATGGCCAAACCTTCATTATCAATTCCAAGAAAGAAATAAAACACGGCACAAAACAGAATTAAGACAATTGAG
This sequence comes from Rhodospirillaceae bacterium, assembly GCA_018660465.1. Classification (NCBI taxonomy): domain Bacteria; kingdom Pseudomonadati; phylum Pseudomonadota; class Alphaproteobacteria; order Rhodospirillales; family Rhodospirillaceae; species Rhodospirillaceae bacterium. Next base: position 75,293 of record JABJKH010000084.1, on the reverse strand, counting down.
ATGCCGATCACCCGTGCCGGGCTTTCGCCATAGGCACACATGAAATCCACCATCTTGGAAAGCAATCGTTTGCTGGAAAGCAATGGTAATTGATGCCTTCGGGCGATCATTTCTCGGTAATAGAACTGGCCCGCTTCTTCGAACTGACCTTCCGCTTCGCAGACGGTGCAAAGTGCACGATAAGTTTCCTCGGCTTGCTGATAATAATCGAGCGCTTCCTCATGTTGGTTTTGCTTAATCGCGATCTCAGCCAAGTTTTCTTGACGAACTTTGTCGCCCCATTTTGTGTGCTCGATCCTGGCCTTGGTCATATCTGCGCCCAAGATGTCGGTGTCCCGCATGTCCGCAAAATTTAGATTGGCATGCCGGAAATCAGCTTTAAGAAGCGCGCTTCCCTTTAGGTCAATATTGTAAAGATGTGCACCGCGGAGGTTGGCGTGATTGAGATCAGCATTGGTAAGGTTGAAGCCTTCGTCGCTATCCTTATTGACCAGATCAATATTTTCCAGATCGGCGTAGCGTAACGAAAACCCTTCCATAGGTTTGCCGCTTTTTGCCCAGGCTTCCAAATCTCGGCGGTCCCGGGGCCGGTTCTTGGTTTCGTTTGGATCGTGCCAGTGGCACAAATCATCATTCTCAGCCGTGCCGGGGCATCGTTTGTTTGTCGTACCGACGAAGGAACATTGTTTGGGCATGCAGAGATTCCGTTAGGTCAGATTAGCAGATCTTATGACGCCGTTCGAGTTCCAGTGTATCCAGTTCTTCCTGCCATTCTTGTTTTTTCTTTTGCGGGAGATACTGACTGGGGTCGCGGCTTACGAAAACCATCCCATCATCTTCAATGTCATCCTCGTCTGGATTATACTGACTGTGGCGAAATTCAATACCCCACAATAATGTGCCAATACCAAAGCAAAGGCCCCCTGCAACCGTCACCCAATGGGACACATACCCCCCAACAAGCAGCAATATAATGCCAACTGTATTTAAGATTAAGGCGCTGAGCCTGCGTTTGGGATTAACTTCCATTTATATCCTAACTTTGGTCTTGGACGGATGCCTACAGGGCTTTTTTCAAGCTTTGAACATAGGCGATAATATCTTCTAAATTATCCTGGTTAACCTCGAATTGTGCAATAGTAGGTGTGTCCTTTGTCGATCGTGCGACACCATCAACCTGTACGAAAGGGGGGTGCGGTGGTCGAAGGTAGAATGTTCGAAAGCGTACCAAAACGGACTGTTCATTCTGTTGCATCATTCTAGCAAAAACCCGAAACGATGGTGTGCTGCCAATGCCGCCAAACCTATTATTGCCGACGACATGGCACCTGGAACAGGGTTGTTCGGCAAATTTCAGGCCTCTGGTGGCAATTCCATCTGCGAGGACAGGCTGGGAGAGCATGAAAAGGCCGATTGCGAGCGCCAACCAACCAAACTGTTTCATAACCTTCGATTGAGCTGCCTGTGAATTCATGTGAAAAATCAAAGCACAATTTAGCGCCCAGGACAATTGGCCGAATATACCAACACATAGCGGCAATGTGTATTAAGCGTATGGTGTGACCTGTCTTTCCCGCATAGACTGGCGCGCGCTCGACTAATCCCGCCTGAGGAAAATCAACGTGTCTAACGAACAACCAAAAATTTCGGCCTACCTGCCTTGGATCATTCTTATATCGGGTGCCATGTGCGTCCTGATAATTTTTGGCGTTCGTGCCAGTTACGGGCTGTTCTTAAAACCCCAGAGCTTGGAATTAGGCTGGGGACGGGAAGTGTTTGCCTTCGCCATCGCCATGCAAAATCTGTTGTGGGGTGCATTTCAACCATTTGCTGCAGCGTTTGCAGATAAAGCAGGGGCGGGAAAGAGTATTTTCATCGGCGGCATCCTCTTCGTGGTTGGGCTTCTTACGATGATGCATGCTACCGATCCTCTGACCTTTCAACTCAGTGCTGGCGTGATTATCGGTATGGCACAGGCAGCTGCAGGAAATGTAATTATCATTGGCGTTGTCGGGCGGGTTATGCCCCCGGAGAAACGAACTTGGGCCATCGGCATCGTAATTTCAGTCGGCGCATCTGGGCAGTTCTTGATCGTGCCATTGAGCCAGCTTTTACTCACAAATTACGGATGGTCTGCGACGTACGGGCTGCTGGCTCTTCTGGCCTCCATTGTTATCGCTATGTCTTTCGTGATCGGAAGGGTCGAAAAACGCATTGCGCCACCCAAGAAAGCCGGAGGAGAGAGCTTTACCTTACGCGCAATCCTAGCCGAAGCATCGCGCCATAACGGGTACCGATTGCTGGTTGCGGGCTTTTTCGTGTGTGGTTTTCATGTCGCCTTTATTAGTGTGCATCTGCCCGCTTACCTCACTGATTTGGGGATGCCTACTGGCACAGGGGCGTGGTCGCTGGCATTAATTGGGTTCTTTAATGTTGTTGGTAGTTATGTGTCTGGGGTTCTTTCTGGACGCTATCGAAAAAAGTATTTGTTGAGTGGGCTTTATACGTGTCGGGCTTTTATCATCTTGGCTTTTATTATGTTCCCCATCAGCAATGTAACCGTGTTCATCTTTTCAGCGCTTATGGGTTTCTTTTGGCTCAGCACCGTCCCGCCAACCTCTGGCATCGTTGCGCAGATTTTTGGCACGCGGTACATGGGGACGTTGTTTGCCATCGTTTTCTTTAGCCACCAAGTCGGAGCCTTCTTTGGGGTTTGGCTGGGCGGTTACTTCTTCGATAACTTTGGGTCATACATGCCTGTTTGGTGGGCGGGGATCGCCTTGGCCTTGACCGCAGCCGCGCTTCACGCCCCCATAAATGACGAGGCCGTTCCCCGGTTCGCAAACGGATAACTATGCCTGACCTCAGGAATGAGAGGCGAGGAATGATCCTGGGTGTCGAAAGACGGCTGATTAAGCCGCCTTTTCACCGTAGGCTTGCCACATCCGGTGATCGAGAAGAGCCGTTTCTGACAACAACATGGTTTTTGTTCTGAGACCGTAGGCCACGATTTCAGCATGTTGCGGAAGGCCAGGCATGTCGATTACGCGTTCGACATTCCAAACAGTTCCCGGTGCTTCAGGTCTAAAAAATTTATCGCCGCATTTTACAGTTTGAGCCATGATGCTCCCCCAGATTTTTGAGTCTTGTCGCAGTGTGTTGATTCTATGGAATAACTTAGCGGATAATGGTTTCTCGATTATTAACAGCCTTTCTGAATAAATAAGGTAACGTGTTTTATGTCTCTCACGGTCACGCTGATCGCTCTTGCCATCGCGGCAGCTGTATTCGCGTTTTCTCTTTGGATGGACCGGCGGGAATACGAACCGGGGGCGCTTAGGTATCCGGCGAAAGTATTTCTATTTGTTAGCCTGCTGGTGGTGATCGCCTTGTTGGCGCATGTTATTGGCTTGCTGACGGGTCAGCCGATAAAACCTCGGCGATTTAGTGAGGTTACGCTCCTTCTGTCTTTATATTAATCCTCTCACCACGGTGCTTGCTGTACTCGATAAAAACATGCTTTTTATTCTTGATCCGGTGGATTTTAAAATTTGGTTTAACAACTTAACGACGCAGGGTCTGTTGAAAAATGGCTAACTTGGTTTATTTCGAAAATTGGATGGACCCGATAGGGCCTGAAACGATCAGCGCATCAAGCTCCATCGAACTCATGAAAATGTTGTTTTCCGATGATCCTGGTCAGACATGGCGGGTTCTAGAGACAGCACATGGGTATCAGTGTCTACCCTCGACGGAAACAGAAGAGCAATTTTACCCAAGCGCTGACTTTCTGACACGCTGTCCCAACCTGTTAGCGATATCAGTAAGTGGTGCCGGCTATGATATGGTTGATGTTGATGCCTGCACAGAAGCGGGCGTATTGGTTGCCAATCAATCTGGCGCCAATGCGGAATCGGTCGCCCAACACGTCATTGGTTTGATGTTGAGCCTCGCCAAACAAATTATCCAGACAGACCGAGCCATTCGTCGTGTTGACCGCAATTGGACCCGGTGGGATTACGTTGGGAGTGAGTTAACGGGCCGCACCCTTGGCATTATTGGGCTTGGCAAAGTTGGGCGACGGCTTGCGGAAATTGCAAAAGTATTTTCAATGAATGTCATTGCTTATGATCCTTACATTACGGATGACGATTTCATTGAGCGTGGCGCAATGTCCGTTACGCTGAAAGACTTAATGTCCAAATCCGATTTCGTTTCAATCAATTGTCCGCTCACGGAAGAAACAAGGGGTATGATTGGCGAGCCTGAATTCGATGCCATGAAACCAAGTGCTATCTTTATATCGACGGCGCGGGGTGGAATTCACGATGAAGTGGCCCTAGAAAATGCCATCGCGACAAAGCGATTAGCGGGCGCAGGCGTTGACGTCTTCAACGCGGAACCTCCTGCACACGATCACCCGTTGATGAGGTTCGAAAATGTCATCGCCTCTCCGCACAATGCCGGCGTGACTACGGATTGTATGTTTAATATGGCCAAATGGGCGGCGGATCAGTGGATCAATATATTTGACGGAAAACGCCCCCAAAGGTTCATTAATCCAGAGGTGTGGCCAAAGTTTTCGGAACGATATTCGGAAATTATGGGAAGGCCGGTCGCAGGCTAATTTCCTCATTGTGTTAGGTGCCGCGTGGCGGGCTATGCCCCTTCCGTCTCAATATTAATGACATCGCCACAGTGCTTACAGTGGACCGCATCCAGTTCATGGCGGGTCAAGCCGCAGGTGTTACAGCGCACATGTGCTTTCTGTGGGCGAAAGATTGTTTGCACCAAGCGTAGAAACAGCGCCACCCCAAAGACCATGATAAAGATGGCCAGGACCTTACCCAATTTGCCTTCTGGTGTGATGTCCCCAAAACCTGTGGTGGTCAGTGTCGCGACAGTAAAATATAGCGCGTCGGTGTAGGTCTCAATGCCCGGATTAATGCGCACTTGAAACACATACACCAGGGCCGTAAATACAAAGATGAAGACAAATAGATTAAGTACACTTTGTAGGACTTGTTCGTTTCGGGCAAAGAACTTATATCGCGTGCGAAGGTCGATCAGAACGCGATAGGACCGAATGAGTCTCAAGGTTCGCACCACCCGCAAGAACGCAAAATTCTCCAACACCAGCGGCACCAGTAAGGTCGCAATCACAATCAAATCGGCCAGCGTCATGAACTGGAATAGAAATCTGCGTCGGCTTTCCGCGATCCAGAGCCTGACGACAAAGTCCACAATTAAGACACCAGCGATGCAGAAATCGATTACCAAGACGATGGGTGTCGCCGGAACCATGCTGGAGGCAACAAAGAAGCTTATCGTCACGATATCAAAGCATAACAACGCGTAGCGAAATAGAACTGCTCGCTTGGCACGACCGTGATACAATAAATGGGCAGATTTTTTTAGTTTTTGCATAGGTTGGAATCATACTCCCCCCGACGCATGAGGGGAAGCATCCACCATAATATCATTGCTTAATAGCAAGAACATAAGCAAGGTTAGGGATAGGGAGTCCCTAGAAATGGCGTCAATTCGTCGGTTTAAATACGCGTCTAAGCGCACTCAGGATTTTATCGAACTTGTCGGCCACGTATGTGTCGAAAGTTTTCATTTGCTGGCCTTGTTTGCCATTGGTGCGACAATTGTCTGGGCAGCAGCGTTTACTTTCCTGGGCATGGTAGATGGCGGGCGCGCCTCGATCGAGGATGTCTTGCTGCTGTTCATCTACTTAGAACTGGGCGCGATGGTTGGGATTTATTTCAAGACCAACCACATGCCCGTGCGCTACATGCTCTATGTCGCAATTACCGCACTGACCCGTTTGCTCATTGGATTGGTTAACGAAGAACACCATCCCTCAGATTATGCAATTTTGATTGTGACTACAGGCATTTTATTCTTGTCAGTAGCTGTGGTCATCCTGCGATACGGGTCCTACAAGTTTCCCGCAGCGAAGGTGGATGACGAAGATACCGACTTAGTTGACGCTGAATCGTAACGGAATTTTAGTCCGTTTTCTTCTTCGCACCGATGGATTCAAGCATGCCCGCAATAGCTTCATAGGGCTGCGCGCCAACGCAGCCTTGGCCGCCTGCAACAAAGGTCGGAACACCGGTAACGCCATACTGCCGGGATTTATTCCAGTCCGCATCCACTGCATCTTTGAAGGTGCGATTTTCCAGTACGTCCTTGGCAGCGTCCACGTCTAGCCCTGCTGATTTGACCAAGGCCAACAACACGTCAGGGTCGCCAACATTACGGTTCTCGACAAAGTAGGCCTGATAGACCGCCATGTGATAGGCATCGCTGTCAGGTTGCGTGTCGGCCCAGATACCCAGTTCCTGGGCAAGGCGACTGTTGTAGGTATGGGAACGGTCGTTGAAGGGCAGGTTTTCTGTTTCCATCAAGCCACGCATGCGGTCGTTTTTGGCCTGAATATCCTCGGGTCCACTGCCGAACATGGCCTGCAAAGTGCGGCCTTCAGAAGGTGTGTCCGGATGCAACGGAAAGTGCACCAACTTAACCGTGATGTCGTAATTTTCTTTAAGTTTTTCAATACGCCCGGTACTGAGATAACACCACGGTCACACGTAGTCGCTGAAAACTTCCAGCTCAATAGGCTCGTCTGCCATTGTTTAGGTTCCCTCTATGTCTGCTGCGACGGAGAATGCCACGGCGAATGTCGCACCGCAAGGTTTGGAAGATTAAGTGATCTCCAGCACCACCGGACAGTGATCAGACCCCATTTGATCGTTGAGGTAGGTCATGTCTGTGACTTTGCCCATGGTTGCTTCATCGACGAAGAAATAATCGATCCGCCAGCCGACGTTTCGGGCCCGGGCACCTGATCTCATATGCCACCATGAATACATCACTGTTTCCGGGTTGTTGTGGCGATAGATATCAACCCAGCCGTTTTCGATGACTTTGCTGACCCAAGCGCGTTCCTCAGGCAGGAAGCCGATGGATTTCATGTTGTCTTTGGGTCGGGCGAGATCAATTTCTTCGTGGGCGCAGTTGACGTCACCAGCCCAGATTACGGTTTGCCCGGCGTCGCGAAGATCATTCACATAGCCCAAGAACTTTTCATAGAAGACGAGCTTATCATCCCACGCGGCTTCGGACTTTCCGCCGTTGGGGAAGTAGACCCCAAAAATCGTGGTGTCGCCGAGATCGATCCGTCCAATGCGACCCTCGGTATCATCGAACCCTGGCATGCCGGTGGAGAATTCAGCGCCTTCTGCGAGGCTTCGTTTTACCCACGTACTAACCCCGGAATAGCCCTTCTTTTCGGCCGAATGGTAGAACTGAGCATAGTCCGGGTTCTCGGTCAGGTGTTCGGATAGCTGGTCGCGGTTGGCCTTGGTTTCTTGCAGCAGCAACACGTCCGGGTCTTGAACCGCTAACAAGACATCCAATTCGCCCTTCTTCTCAATGGCGCGAATGCCATTGACGTTCCAGCTAATAATTTTCATGAAATCCGCTCGTTATTTAATTCTAAACTACTGCCACGATACCCGACACGATTTGGCTCCGTCCAGCTAATCTCTCTGGAAATGTCCAACCAATTCCACGTGCGCCGTCCATTTGAACTGATCAACCGGCGTCACGTCGACCAGTTTGTAGCCGCCATTGATCAGAATCTCCGCGTCGCGGGCGAAGGTCGCTGGATTGCAGGAAACCGCGACGATGGTTTTAACTTCTGACGTTGCCAACTCGTAAGTTTGTTCCTTGGCTCCTGCCCGTGGAGGATCAAAGACCACAGTATCAAACCCATTTAGTTCATTGCTCAGCAGAGGATGCCCGGACAGATCGCGCTTTTCCACTGTTACTGGTTTTAGCCCTGGGGTGTGGCGGGCGGCGTGGGTGAGCGCTTCGACAGCAGGCCCCCATCCATCCACGGCGGTAACAGCGGTCTGTTCCGCCAAGCGAAGGGCAAAGGTGCCGATGCCGGAAAATAAATCAGCGGCACGTTTGGCGGTGCCGACTTTTTCCAAGACCAACCCGGCAAGGGTTTCTTCCCCGGCCACGGTTGCCTGCAGGAAACCGCCAGGCGGCGGCGTGATGTCGGCAATGCCGAATTTTAGGATTGGTCGTCTGCGTTCAGCGACAGCTTCACCGCCAACGGAAACACGCGCAAGGTCGTGATGCTCTGCGAGTTCGCCTAAGTTCATTCGCGCATCGAGTGATAGTTCTTTTATTCCTCGAATATCACAATCGAGCCCGGAATTCGTCGCGGTTATTTGAATGTCGAGAGAACCTGATAAATCTGGAATTGCACCGCCCAAAGCGCGCGCAAGCTCAGGAGCTTGTTTAAGCGGAGGTGCGAGAATTGGGCACGCGTCAATTTCAATCAGGTCATGACTGCCGGCGCGCATGAACCCGGCGTCGAGGGCCCCGCTTTTGCTCCGGACATGGAGGGTCGTCCGACGGCGCCCGGCGCCATGGGCATCCACAAGGTTTGCGACGGGGGCCGCGATCTCTCTGTTCCTAAGCGCCGTTTCAACAGTGCCGCGTTTCCATTCGACGTATTTATCCTGGCTCAAGTGCTGCGTCATGCAGCCGCCACAGCGGGTGAAGTGGGGGCAGAAGGGCTCGATTCGATCTACTGACGGGTTGGTGATTTCATTGCCATCGCGCCGAATGGTGACTGTTTCCCCTGGCAGAGAGAAGGGGATATAGACAGGACCCGACTCTAACGACGCCACCCCATCACCATGCCGCCCAAGATGGGTGATGGTAAATTGTTTACCGTCCTTGGGCCCGGCGGGCTTCGCTTTGCGTTCACGGTTCTTACGTTTTTTCCGCATCATTAGTTCCAAGTCAGGGATAAAGGTTCGAGACGTTGGCCCGTCTCAGCCGTTTCTTTTTCAGGCAAGACATCGGTGCTTGGCCAATGCCCGCTTGCAAGCGCATCAGCATACGCCGTCAGGCCTTCCCGGCGCATTTCATCGGCAGCAATTTCGTAGTCGTAAGTTAAAGGATGAGTTGAAATTTTTAGACCACCGTCTACAGGTTCAATAATCGCATACCAAACCCTGTTGGTTCCATCATTGGCGGGAATACCGACCGCGCCACTGTTGAGCCACAACTTATCACCAATAATCCGAGCGAACGGAATGCCACTGTGTCCGGCCAAGATGCCATCGCATTCAGCCTCATTCATGGCGCTGTTTAGATGATCGTTCGGGCAAGAGGGGAATATAAATTCGTTGATAACGCTGAGCCCGCCATGAACCACGCGTAATCTTTTATTGCCAATGATCGCGGTGAGGGTGCGGGGCAGGGTGCCCATCCAGCTTTTGGTTTCCGTGCTCAGTTTTTCGCGGCAGAAGGTATACCACTGCTGAGACATCAGATCGCAGGCCGTGCCGTCTTCAAACCCACAGCCGCAATCATCTGCATCCGCTGCCAAGTTTTCTTCGCAGTTGCCCAAGATTGTTGCGACATCTTTATGCCGAACTAGGTCCACAGTTTCCTGGGGCTGAGCGCAATAGGCCGCGAGGTCGCCGGTGCAGACCATGCGGTCCGAATTGAAGCCCAAGCGCTCCGCTTCGCCAAACAATGCTTCCGTCGCTTGTAAGTTCCCATAGGTTCCACCGAACAGCAGCAGCCCCTTATCGAATTGAATTTCCAACTAACGTTTCCCTCTTATGGTCTTGGCGGGTAATCTATTCGGAAATGGGAGCGACGAAAAGACGGAGGAGGGAAGATCATGGGAAAATATACCAAAGACGAAATTAATGCGCGGCTGCGGGCTGAAGTGAATTCAGGCCGAGCGGTCTACGATGCGCTGTGTGGTACGGGCATTACGGCCAAGATGGCGGCGCGCGGTGGGGCTGATTTAGTCACCACGTTTAACTTGGCTTACTATCGTATGCAGGGGCTAAGTTCCATGGCGGGGTATCTCCCGATTGGCGATGCCAACGCGATTACCCTGGAATTGGGCGAACGCTCGATTCTGAATGTGGTCAAGGAATGCCCGGTGATTGCGGGCGTCCTGGGTGTTGATCCGACCCGCGATATGAAACGGTTTGTCGATAAATTGGCCGATGCTGGGTTCGACGGCATCATGAACTGTCCAACGATCGCGCTGATTGATGGCAAGTTTCGGAAAGACCTGGAAGAGACCGGCATGGGCTATCAGCTGGAGATCGAGGTTTTGGGCTATGCGTCGCGCAAGGGTCTCTGGACTAAATCGTTCTGTACATCGCCAGACGAAGCGATCTACATGGCCAACAGTGGCGTCGATAATATCATCGTTCACTTTGGCAACTCATCCGGCGGTACCATTGGTTCAACAAGCGTGATGGAGCGAGAAGAGGCCGTCGCCCGCGCTGCGGCAATCTGTGATGTCGTCTGTGAAAAATACCCGGATGTCATCATCACCTGCCACGGCGGTGGCATTGAAACGCCTGAGGATTTCACTGCATTTTTGGAAAGTGAGCCGCGTTTGGACGGTTATGTCGGTGGATCTTCGGCAGAACGTTTCCCGGTGGAAGAGTCCGTGCCGAAAGCGACACAAGGCTTCAAGAACGTCAAGCTCAAGAAATAGGGCGGCGGTGATGCCTCAGACTAAGGTTGCCGTTCTCTCGACCCTCGACAGCAAGGAAGACGTCGTCGCGTTTTTCTGTGATGTCGTTGAGAAGGCCGGTGGTGATCCCTGGCTGATGGACTTATCGCTTAGGCCTCACGACAAACAAGGTGCTGCCGTCGGTGGACGTGAGATAGCCGAAGCGTCGGGTACAACCTGGGATGCTCTGGACAAGATGTCTCGCGCTGAAGCCGCCGAGACCATGATCATCGGCGCCACGGAGATTCTAAAACAAAAATTTGAAGCGGGTGATATTGGCGGAGTCGTCGGAGTTGGCGGTGCCAACGGCTGCACCATGTCGTGCGGCATGATGCGCGCACTGCCGCCTTTGTTCCCGAAAGCCATGGTGACGCCCGTGGCCGCAACCGCAGCAGTGCAGTGGTATGTCGCGCAAAGCGATATCGCCATGTATCCGACCATCGGCGATATTTCGTTAAATCGGATTACCCGAGAAGCGATGACAAACGCGGCGCATGCGATTGTTGCCCAGGCAGAAGCTTGGCGCGCACGGTCAGATGATAAAAAATCACACCCTCCACTGATCGGCGTTACGTCTTTTGGCAATCTGCAAAAATGCGTTGATCGAGTGACGGCGCGTCTTGAGGACGAAAACTTCGAGGTCATTCATTTTCATTCATCCGGGCCTGGTGGCAAGGCGTTGGAACAACTGTCCAGGATCGGCGAATTGGCAGGTGTAATAGATATTACCACCAGTGAGTTGACCGATCTTTTAACTGGCGGCGTCTATAGCGCAGGGCCTGAGCGATTGACCGGTGCCGGTGCCGCAGGCCTGCCTCAAGTCGTGGTGCCCGGTGCCTTGGACATGACCAACTGGTGGGTTGGCGAGGTGCCCAAACGCTACCACGACCGGGAATTCTATCAGTACAACGTCGAAATCTTGTTGATGCGCACCAACGTCGAAGAAATGGCGATGCTTGCCCGAATGATCGCCCGCCGCCTCAACGAAGCCAAAGGACCGGTTACGGTCATGGTGCCGACGCAGGGCTTTTGTCAATTCACAGACCACACCGCCCACGATATCGACGGCAAGGAAACAGGTCCCTGGTTCCGACCGGAAACGGACGAGGTTTTTGCTAAAGTCTTGCGCGAAAGCCTTAAGCAGGGAGACATCAATGAATTCGATCTGCATGTGAATGACCCGGCTTTCGCTGATGCCTGTGTGGATGAGTTTTTACGGCTGATGAAGAGCGACGCCTGATGGAATTCGACTACATCATTATTGGTGCGGGGTCTGCCGGATGCGTTCTTGCCAATCGTTTGAGTGCCGATGGCAAATCGCAGGTCTGTCTTTTAGAGGCGGGCGGCGAGGATCGAAATCCGTGGATTCATATCCCTGTCGGTTATGTCAAGACGATGGTCGATCCAAGCGTGAACTGGTTGTTTGAAACCAAGCCACACGAAGCCACGGGCAATCGGAATATTCCCGTTCCGCGTGGCAAGGTGATGGGCGGATCAAGCGCGATTAACGGCATGCTCTATGTGCGGGGGCAGGCGCGGGACTACGATACCTGGGCGCAACAAGGATGCACTGGCTGGTCCTATTCAGATGTCTTGCCTTACTTCAAGCGTTCCGAAAACCGCGAACAAGGAGACGATGACTATCATGGGGTCGGCGGCCCGCTGAATGTTACCTACCACAGGGAACGCTATCCGGTTCTGAATCGGGTGATAGACGCGGGTGGGGAACTCGGTTATCCCACGCACCACGACTATAACGGCGCTTCGCAAGCTGGATTTTCACATTATCAGGTCACTCAAAAGAATGGTCGGCGATGGAGTGCGAAGAACGCATTTATTAATCCGATCCGGAAGCAGCGGCAGAACCTTCGGATTGAGACTCGCGCATTTGTAAAAAAGGTTCTCATCGAAGATGGGAAAGCGACTGGGGTTATCTATGAACAACACAGCCAAGAGCTGACGCTAAAAGCGCGATGCGAAGTAATATTGGCGGCGGGTTCGGTGCAGTCGCCACAACTGTTGGAACTGTCAGGAATTGGCCAGGGTGACCGGCTCCAGGAACTCGGTGTTGAGATAATAAACGATTTACCAGGTGTCGGCGAAAACCTTCATGACCATTATATTTCACGCCTCTGCTGGCAGCTTAAAAATGTTACCAGCCTGAATCAGCGCACCCGTGGTCTACCTCTTGTCGGGGAAGTGCTCAAATATCTATTGTTCCGAAAGGGGGCGCTGACCGTTCCTGCTGGCATGGTCGCCGGTTTTGTCAAAAGCAACCCGGATTTGGATGAGCCGGACATCCAATATCATATTGCCAACGCAACCTTCAAAGACCCAAAGAAGCGCGTGTTTGATCGGTTCCCCGGGATGACCATTGGGCCCTGTCAGATGCGCCCAGAAAGTCGGGGACATGTTCACGCTGTCTCTCCAAATTACCAAGACGCGCCGGAAATTGCGCCAAATTTCTTAACGCATCCGACGGACCGCGCCGTCCATGTGGCAGGCATGAAGATCGCACGGGAAATTATGGCGACCGATCTCATGCGGTCGGTTATCGTGACGGAAACAGTTCCGGGTGCAGAAGTCGTGGACGACCAAGCCTTATTGGACTTCGCAGCTCATAATGGGGCGACGATTTATCACCCGGTTGGGACTTGTAAGATGGGGATCGATGACAGGGCCGTGGTTGACCCGGAACTCCGCGTCCGCGGCGTCAAGGGGCTGCGTGTCGTTGATGCCTCAGTAATGCCGCGCCTGACCAGTGGCAACACCAACGCCCCGGTCATCATGATCGCGGAAAAGGCTGCTGATATGATTATTGCTGCCAATCGGTGAGTTTATTTATTGTGCCCCATGTGGCCATTACTCGTGGCTGATTTGGCACCAACGCCCAGGATTGGGACGTGGATGGTCTTTTCCCCCGCATTCTTGAAGGTCAGCCTTAACATAAATTTTCCGCCCTTCTTCAGCGGTGACTTCAACCCCATCAGCATCACGTGATAACCGCCCGGTTTTAGCTCGGCCATGCCATTAGAAGGAATAGAGATGCCACCTTTGACTTGGCTCATGTGCATCATGCCGTCTTTCATCGTATGGCCGTGAAGTTGAGCTTTCTTGGCGACGTCCGTTTTGGCCGACAGCAGGACGTCGGCTTGTTTGGCGTGATTCTTAACGGTCAAGAAAACGGCACCATTGCGGGCAGGGCCAGCTGAGGCGCGGGCAAATGCATTGGAAATTTCCAGTTCACTGGCTGTTGCGTTATTGGCACTCGATAGCAATAGAATAAAGGCCGCAAGGAAGACTACTTTCATGATTTTATCCGAACGTTAAATTTGATCGGGAGTTTAGTCCCATCTATCCCTATGTAAATAAAATTCACTGCGGTTGACCTGTGTTCCTCTATCAATCTACCGTGAGGAAAGTAAAATTCTAACAGGGAATAAATTGCCATGCGCGCTGCATATTACGAAAAATTGGGAACTGCTGCTGATGTCTTGACGGTGGGAGAGGTGGAAACACCTGCGCCAGCGCCCGGAGAAATCCGCCTACGAATGCAGGTCTCAGGTGTTAACCCGTCTGACACCAAGGCGCGTCTAAATGGCCGTGGCGGCGGCATGCCTTTTCCCTTTATCATTCCCCACAGCGATGGCGCGGGCGTAATCGATGCGGTTGGTGAGGGCGTTGGCGCGGATCGCGTGGGCCGCCGAGCCTGGGTCATGAATGGGCAATACGGTCGGGCACTGGGAACGGCAGCGGAATACATCGTGTTGCCGCAGAAATTTGTGATTGATCTGCCGGATGGTGCGGACATCGCCGAGGCCGCCTGTTTCGGTATCCCTTTCCTGACCGCTTGGCGGGCGGTGACCATGATGGGGGATGTGACAGGCAAGAACGTTCTCGTCCAAGGCGGGGCCGGGGCCGTCGCTCACCACGCAATTCAAGTTGCAAAGCGGAATGGGGCTAAAGTCCTGACCACCGTCAGTTCCCCAGAAAAAGCTGACTATGCCTTGGCGGCAGGGGCAGACGAGGCGTTGAATTACAAAGACGATGATTTCGTCCAGCAGCTTCTTAGTAAGACGGATGGTAAAGGGGCCGACCTGATTATCGAAGTCAATCTAGCCGCCAACGGTAAGACCTATGGTGAGGTCTTGGCAGAACGGGGATCAGTGGTGATTTATGGAACGACGGCACCGATGGCGGAAGTCCCTGGCATGGCTTTCATCCGCAAGGGGGCGACGCTCAAATGGTTCATCGTCTATGAAATTACCGATCAAGAACGAGATGAAGGGGTCGCCGAATTGAACGCGATGCTGGCCGAAGGCGCGCTGACCACGACCATCGCGGAACGGTATGGGCTGGATGATGTAGTTGCTGCCCATGAAGCGGTCGAAAAAGCCGCTCACATGGGCAACGTGGTTCTGGATATCGGCTAGCCCTTCGAGACGCGCTCAAGTGAGCGCTCCTCAGGATGAAGAGAGAGGTGCATTTAAATTTTCTTCATGGTGAGGAGCGCGTATAACGCGCGTCTCGAACCACGCTGAGTGGGTGGCCTAGAAGTACGCTTGACCAGGCCCCACTGGCGGCGTCCATTCGCAGTCGCCGAATGGTCCATCTCCACCGGCTTCAACGTAGGCGACCCGGTCTTTGTTGGTCTTACCTTCCAATAATACCCGGCTGAGCCAATCGATGATGTATTGGTGGCAATCTAATTTGCCTAAGTTAGGAATGCCCCAAAGCGGATGGAACTGATCTTCGATCACCCACATTTCGCGATCACAGGTCAGGTCACCAAAAACCTCCACCGCGTCTTCCAGCGGACACAGGGGATCAAATTCGCCGGTAACCAATAACGTCGGGCATTCGACTTTGTCGGCGTAGCCTTTGACGGTCATCTTCGCCGCCATTTCATCGAACTCGTCTTCATCATCCATGCCCGCCATGTACATGAACTGTTGTTTAAACCGCGGTGACGATTGGCTGAAGATGGTGTTGTTGGGATTAAAACAGGCGACGCCAGAGGCCAACGCCGCCGCCCGGTGATCATAACTGCCGAGCCGCATGGACCAGAAGCTGCCCATGGACACGCCATAGATGCCGATCTTATCGGAAATCACTTCGTCGAGGCCTTCCAGATGGCTGATCACGGCGGCACCGGCACGTTCGTAATTATCACCAACTGCGCGAATTTTTTGCATGTTGGAATTACCCTGACCGGGGCCGTCCATGGTTAGGATATGCACGCCGCGCGTGGTGCCGGGGTTGCCCATGACTTTGGGAAACGCTTCCTTGGACTGGTCCATGCCGGGAACGTAAATTACGCAAGGAGCTTTGGGTTTTCCAGGCAACCAATGCATCAGGCAGGATATCGTCTTGCCGTCATCGAACGGCACTTCGACCCGCTCAACGGGGTAGGGCGCAACTTCGATTTGGCGGTCGACCATCTCGTTCAGTTTGCCGTAGAGATATAGTTTTACCGGGTTGTCGTCATAAAACACTGGATGCTGGGCCATGCGGTAGGCTTCGATGGCGTGACCGTAGTGCGCACAGGCAGTGGCGGTAAAGCCTTGGGCCTGGGCTTGTTTTCCCAAAGCCTCATCATGTTCACCTTTTTTGCGCCATTGCTTGGGCAACATACGATAGTTGTGGGCACGGGTTGGGGTTTCTAAATCATCCCGTTCAAAGTTCTGCACCCGACCGCGCATGTTAAGGGCTAAGTCTAAAATCCATTGTTGATTATCCCGCTTCGTGCGGAGTTTCTTGAGCGACATGATGGTTCCTTCCTGTCTTCGCCGAAAATTCAGAAAGGGAGTTTGGCGGAAGATTTAAGGTGAGTCTATGGCAAGTCTTAAACCGCTGTATATCCTCCATCGATCAACAAATCCGAACCGGTCATGAAGGACGATTCGTCGCTGGCGAGGAAAACTGCGCCGGGCGCGATCTCGTCTGGGGACCCCAGGCGCTCCATCAGGGTGAAATTATTCTGTCGGGCTTCTTCGGCACTGGCAAAATTTTTCACGTAACGCCCAGTTTCAACAGGCCCTGGCGATAGACTATTAACGCGGATGTTTTGTTTTGCGTGATCCAGGGCTAAGGCACGGGCCAAATTGATCATGCCGCCTTTCTGGGCGCAGTACCAAGGCCGCCCTGGCCTGGCGACTTGGCCCAATTGGGAAGCGACTAAAATGATTGAGCCCCCGCCACTGTCGGCAATGACAGGGATCGCGTGCTTGCAGAAGAAATAGGTCGCGTTCAGATTCACGTCCATGGTCCGCATCCAGCCTTCGGTGGGGATTTCAGTAATCGGCACATAGGGCAGATCATAGATCGCGTTGCTCACCAACGTGGTCAGGCCACCGAATTCCGTCTTCGCCATTTCAACCGCATCAACGAACGTTTGTTCGTTCGCAACATCGGCTTCAACCGCGATGGCTGTACCGCCGGCGTCGTTAATCTGTGCCGCGGTTTGTTTTACCGTGTCGCCATTTAGATCAATGCAGATGACGGAGGCGCCTTCGCGTGCGAAGAAGACCGAAATTGATTCGCCGATCCCAGCACCCGCACCCGTCACTATGGCC
The DNA here is from genome assembly GCA_018660465.1 of Rhodospirillaceae bacterium. NCBI lineage: Bacteria > Pseudomonadati > Pseudomonadota > Alphaproteobacteria > Rhodospirillales > Rhodospirillaceae > Rhodospirillaceae bacterium. The sequence continues at coordinate 58,133 of JABJKH010000084.1, read as the reverse complement.
TTTTTGCCCTCTAGTCTTCCCATCGAATGATTTCTCCATTTTAAATTCTAGTTTGTAAATTCTATCAACCAGCACCACGTCTGCAATACCGGCCTTGCGTTATTTGAGGGCGTTGATTACCTCTCACAAAGAAATTTATGGAGGATTCCCATGGCGGACGCGGTAAAAATTCTCGCTTTTTCAGGCAGTGCGCGGCGCGAGTCGTTGAATAAGGCGCTGGTCACTGTTGCGGCAAAGAAGGCTGAAGCCTTGGGTGCCGATGTCACTCTGGTCGATCTCAAGGATTATCCAATGCCGATCTATGACGGTGACTTAGAGGACGCCGAGGGATTGCCTGAGAGTGCAGAGAAACTACGGAATTTATTCAAGGAGCAAGACGGTTTCCTGATCTCATCCCCTGAATATAATGGGGGGTATTCGGCGTTACTGAAGAACACCCTCGATTGGTTATCCCGGCCTTACCCTGGTGAGCCGGTGTTGGCACCGTTTAGCGGCAAAGCCTGTTGTCTGATGTCTGCATCCCCGAGCGGTTATGCCGGGACCCAGGGCCTTGCTCAAATTGTACCGATCTTAGCTAAAATGCGATTGGTACTTCATCACCGGACTTTTTCATTGCCCTCAGCGCATGAATTCTTTGATGAGGCCGGTGAATTGAATGATCCGCACCAAAATGAGACGTTGGATTTAGTCATCGAAGGGGCGGTCGCGTTGGCAGGGCAGGTTTCAGGGAAGGGTTAACAGCCGCCGTATTTAGGCCCCCCTGCGTTGACGACATCTTCGCCGTCTTCCAGCCACATCTTTTTTATCTGCGCCCAGTAGGCTGCTGTTTCACACATCGGACACGGGCGACCACCATTTGTGACCATCTGGCAGTCTGATAAGTCACGGGTGCCGAGCCGTTTGGCTGCGTCGCGGATGGCTTCGGTTTCGGCATGGGCGGTGGCATCGTGGTGGATATGGCTGCGATTCCAGCCTTCGCCGACGATGATATTATCGCGGATGATCACCGCGCCGTAAGGCGTGCCGTCACCGCGTTCCGACCCAAGCCGCGCAAGGTCCCGAGCCCTATTCATAAACGTCAGGGGGCTGGGATTGACGGGTTGCCATAGTTTTTTGGAAGCTTTTGCATGCGCGATCACAGATACCAAAGGCACAGCGGCTAGACTCGCTAAAATACGCCCTAAAATATTTCGGCGGCTTAGCATCGATTGATCCTTGGTCTGCCGCCCGGGCTTAGGTCACTTCCAGAAATTAAGTCGTCAATGTTGGCCCAGCTTGCCGCTGCTTCACACATCGCGCAGGGTGCCGACGTTGAATACATCTCGCAGCCTGACAGATCAGCGGTCTTGAGTCGGCGGCTTGCGTCGCGGATGGCTTCCATCTCCGCATGTGCGGTGGGGTCGCCGCTGACGACGACCCGGCTTGGCCCCAGACCGACGATTTTATCGTCTTTGACGATTACCGCACCATAGGACTGATCACCGGTACGGACGGCAAGTGCTTCCATTTCCTGGGCCTTCTGCATGAAGGCCTTACGGGCTTTGGGTAGGGTATTGGTCATGGAGGGAAGTATAGAACACTTGGGGAGCACCCCAAAACAGTTCTGGGGTTAGAGCATTGGATCGTTGATTAAGCTCACAGAAGCTTAGTTTACAGGCAGTGCCAACACGTTATCTTGGGTACCAAGCACCGGCTTGACCAGGCGTTCCATGCGATGGATGCGGAGTGCTAGGTCACGGGACGCGATTTTAGCTTCGTCTTCGCTCATAAAGCCTTGGGTAAGTGCCTGCGTAAGATGATGCTTTTCCCGTGCTAAATTCGTTGCATAGCTTTTTAAATAACCGATATCCATTTTATTTGCCATTTTCCGCTCCTCAAATAGGTGACTAAAGAAGCCGTCGTATGGTTATGTATAAACCGGTAATGTGTCTAAGATATGTCCTAGATGTATCAATTTAATGACAGAATGTAACAAGATATAGTAGGAGTTGCCAAATTGAGTACAGTTGTATCCGACATTTCCGCCGCCAATTCTTCCGATGCACTCAGACACTTTGAGGCGCGGTTGGGCTTTGAAACTGATTGTTGGGACGTCCACTACGCCCTGACGGAGCAAGAGGCCGATTTTGTGCTGGTGGATGTCCGTTCACCGGACCTTTTTGCCGCATGCCATGTGCCGGGCGCCGTTAACATTCCCCACGGAAAAATGACGGAACGACGGATGGGAGAATATCCGGAAAATACGTTATTCGTGGTCTATTGCGCCGGACCGCATTGTAACGGTGCCAATAAGGCGGCTGTTCGATTGGCCCGGCTCGGATGCCCGGTTAAAGAAATGATCGGCGGGATCGAAGGCTGGAAAGACGAAGGATTTAAGCTTGAAATTCCACAGCTTTAGGTCGATGCAGGCTGACTAAGGCAATCGCCCCAAGGATCAACGCAAAGCCGATCCAAATGCGCGGTGATAAGGGTTCGTCCATCAACCATACACCGCCCAGCATCGCCGTTAGGGTGTTCAGTCCAATTGTGATGGAAACTTGCGTCGGTGTTATCAGCGCCAATGCCCGACACCACAAGTAAACCATGAGTGCCGCACCCGGAACGCCCAACCAGACAACAATGGCCCAGCTTTTCACATCAAAATTTAGGGACCCGGAAAATGGGTGCTCTAGAAATAGCGCCAGCACGAACATGAACAAACTGCCGACCGCCATGGTGTAGGTAAGAACCGGTAAGCTGCCATAACGGGCAATATAGCGTTTGGAGAAGACGTTGAAGATCGATGTGCCCATGACCCCGATCAGAAAATAGATATCCCCCTGGAGAGCGTTCGGCGCGATGGCGCCTAATTGTTCACCTAGGGCAATGACGATCCCCACAATTCCCAGAGCGACAGCTGCGAGCTTAATTCCGGTCAGTTGCTCTACGCCGACGGCGACCGCAATGATAAGCGTCATCAATGGCATTGTAGAAAAGATTAAGCCGCCGTGGGCAGATGTCGTAAATTCCAATCCCAAAGCCATGAAATAAGGGAAGCCGGAGAACATCACCACGCCCAAGGCCGCCATTCCTATGACATCTTGGCGGGAAAATACTTTTTGTTTCAGTGTCGGGTATAAAAATATGAGCAACGCGATCGCGCCCATTCCATAACGGGCAAAGCTCAACGACAAGGGGTCTGTTTGGTGGATAATCAGGCGGGTTAATGCGACCGTCGTGCCACCCAAAATGGTGGACAGACACGCAAATGTCAGGCCCACAATAACCGTGCGCAAGGGAACCGTCGAAAGAGGGAGCATGTCCGCTAGGGTATCCTTGAAACGTTAGTTACTTATCCATTCCCGAATAGACGATTTTCAGGAATGTCTTGGTATTCAAGAAGCCCTTGCCCCATTTTACCTCAATTTTTTTTACCGGAGTGCTAAGGGCAAGCTCGTCATAGGGTTGTTTCTTGGCGCGCGCGGCGATACTCAGCTTTTCGACACCCTTCAACATATCGCGAAATGCGATCAGCTTGGCTTTGTCAGCGAGGGGGCCATGGCCGGGGATAATTTTGGTTTTGTCGTCGGCGATGCTCAGGATCGTATTGGCCGCCTTAATCATACCAGCGATAGAACCGCCATGTTCTGTATCGATGAATGGGTAGAACCCATTGAAGAACGTATCCCCCGTATGAATGACATTGGCCTTCTTGAATTGTACAAACGAATCGCCATTGGTATGGGCGTTTGGAAGGTGGCGAATTAGAATGGTTTCACCATCAAGATGAATTGTCGTGTCATTGGAAAAAGTCATAATCGGCAGTGCACCCTTGGGTGCAGCCGGAACTTTCATTCCAAATGCCTTTAATTCCTGTGGAGCGCTCATCAATTTACGGACATTGTCGTGCGAAATAATAGTCGCACCTGCCTTGCCCATATTTTCATTTCCGCCGGAATGATCGAAGTGCCAGTGAGTGTTCAACAAAAGACGCACCGGGTCAGGCGTGATTTTCTTAATGGCCGCCAGAATTTTCGGGGTCAGTGGTGCGAATTGGTCATCAATCATGAACACGCCATCCTTACCCGCGAACAGCCCGATGTTTCCACCTGAACCCTTTAGCATGTAAATCTTATCCGTGAGGGGGATGGTCTCGACTTTTACCTTCGAAAAATCCTGTGCCGCGTTTGTAGATTCCGTAAAAAGCAAAACTGAAAGGGCGAGTGCGGTGAAGATGATGCGGTTCATGGTATTGTCCTCCCGTTGGGTGCGGCAATAGGGACGATTTTACTCCCTTTTATCAAGGAAAAATTTGGCAGAGGGAGCTGTTGCCGTGCGTTAGTTTCGCGATTACTGTTGTCCGAATTCAAAACTGGAGGATTGAAATCATGGATTGGACGGATCGCCGCGAACGGTTTCGCACTGTTATTGACGGAGATATTTGCGTTAACCCGGGCTCAGTTTACGATCCCATATCCGCACGAATCGCTGAAGACCTGGGATTTGAGATTGGTATGTTTGCGGGCTCTGTTGCCTCCCTCGCGGTACTTGGTGCTCCGGACCATATTGTCTTAACCCTCAGCGAATTTACTGATCAGGCGTATCGCATTTGTCGGGCCGGTAATTTGGCGCTGATGGTCGATGCGGATCATGGCTACGGGAACGCGCTGAACGTGATGCGGACGGTGGAAGAGCTGGAAACCGCTGGGGTCTCTGGCATGTCGATCGAAGATACCGAATTGCCCACGCCTTACGGCACGGTCGGAAGTGCGCAGCTTTTGTCGGTCGAAGAAGGTGTTGGCAAAATGAAAGCCGCGGTTGCGGCCCGCCAAGATTCCCGCTTTGTAATTGCCGGACGCACCAGCGCTGTTGGGATGACCGGAGTTGAAGATGCGATCAAGCGGGTCACTGCCTATCAGGAATGCGGCGTCGATATGATTTTCTTGGTTGGCGTTAAAACCCGTGAACAACTCGAAGCCGTTGCAGCAGAGGTCTCCCTGCCAATTATGCTCGGCGGGGGAGGTCCAGAATTAGCGGATAAAGAATATATCGCGTCCCAAGGGGTGCGAATCGCGCTGCAGACACACAAGCCCATCATGGCAGCGGTACAGGCGACCTATGACACGCTGAAGGCGTTGCGGGATGGCACGGCACCAGGAGATATAGATTATTTCGCCAAGCCCGATCTGATGAAGCAACTCACCCGCGCAGACGACTACGACAGCGCAATGGCGAATTATCTCGGAGATGATGCCTAAAAAACGCCCTAAAAACGATCACAGAATGCCCTAATCCCAGCACACTTTAGCCTGGATCAGGTGGTCTTCTCCAAGTCTGAAATTCACAGACTTGGAGCGATCTCCTATGTACGATTCCTATGGTGCACATGACGGCTATGAACCGCAGCCGTTTCGAATATTTATCATCCTGATGATCGGCGCTTTTTTGTATTTGGCGCTGGCATTTGGATTTTCAGAAGCGCGTGCTTCAGAAACACAAGACAATGGGTTGTTATTCAAAACTCATGAGAAGGGCCAATTCCTGCCTGCCCCATTGTTGGGGACAAATGTAGACATCGACGTTTCCGGCATCGTTGCCCGGGTTCATATTCGTCAGTTCTATATGAACCCAACCGATAAATGGCTGGAAGGGGTCTATGTCTTCCCTATGGCCGACAAATCGGCAGTGGACACACTTAGGCTAAAAATTGGCGAGCGCATCGTTGAAGGCGAGATAAAAGAACGAAGTCAGGCGCGCCGCATTTACCAAGCTGCCAAGAAAGAAGGCAAGAAAGCGGCCCTCTTGGAATCCGAGCGCCCAAATGTTTTTACGGCATCAGTTACGAACATCGGTCCTAAAGAAGCGATCATTGTCGAAATGGCCTATCAAGAGACCGTGGCGTTCAAGAATGGCGAGTTCCGTCTGCGCTTCCCGATGGTTGTCGGTCCCCGTTATACGCCAAAGAAGGAAGGCAAGGTGTACCTCTCCGGATCTGAAAATAAATTGGAAAGTGAGGCTTGGGTCTCACAACCAGTAATGCCACCGGGGGCGGGGAAAGTTAATCCAGTGAACGTGACGGTTCGGCTTGGCGGCAAATGGCCGGTCTCAGAAGTTAAAAGCCATCACCATCCGGTTATTGTAGAGAATGATATATCCGGCAACGTTGTCGTCAAACTCGCGCGGGGGCCTGTGCCCGCAGACCAGGATTTCGAACTGACGTGGCCAGCGAATGATGACGTTGCGGCACCAATTTTATTTAGCGAAGAATGGAAGGGCGAGAAATTTGGCTTGGTGATGATCTCGCCACCGGGCAGCAAACATTTTGCGATGCCGCGTCTGCGTCGTGAACTTATTTTTGTCATTGATACGTCCGGCTCGATGGCGGGGGAATCCATCCGTCAAGCCAAGGCGTCTTTGCTTGAAACAATTGAGAAACTTCAGCCGACGGATGTTTTCAATATTATTAAGTTCAATAATTTAAGCAGCGCATTGTTCGGCGAAGTCGTGCCTGCTAATGAGCGAAATATCGATACAGCCCGAGCCTATATCAGACAGCTTCAGGCGGGGGGTGGGACTGAAATGCTCTCCGCCCTGACGATGGCGCTTGATGGCCGTTGGGACAAATCGCGGCTGCGGCAGGTCATTTTTATGACCGATGGCGCGGTTTCGAACGAACAGGAATTATTTCAAATCATCACAGACCGCGTTGGCGATGCGCGTTTGTTTACGGTCGGGATTGGCTCCGCGCCCAACCAACATTTTATGCGGGGGGCTGCCCGGCAGGGTCGGGGAACCTTTACGTTTATTGGCGCGCCAGATCAGGTTGGGAAACGCATGGCGCAACTTTGGGATAAGCTCGCAAAACCAGTCGTGACCCATTTGACCGCGAAACCCCTGGGCGACGGATCGCTTGATATTTGGCCCAATCCAATTCCAGATTTATTTTCAGGTGAGCCCGTTGTCTTTGCTTTTCGGCATGACAAGAATCTTGAAGGAATCAAGGTCTCAGGAATTGGCGCCGATGGACCCTGGGTTCACGCTTTAAAATTAGAAACAGCTATCCCTGGCCAGGGAATCGCAAAACTTTGGGCGCGAGAGAAAATCGCGGGGATAGAAAGCAGTTTTTTTCAGGGAAAGACACCGGAGCAGGTGCGCGACTCGGTATTGAGCACAGCGCTGCAATTTAACCTTGTGACCCGCCATACATCATTGGTCGCGGTGGAGCAAAATTCGTCGCGTCCTAATAATGCTCCTCTTATCACCAAGAAGATGCCAACCAACTTGCCCCAAGGATGGAAGCCTAATTCACCGGATATGGGCGGGACCGGGTTTCGAAAGAAATTGCTGGAGCGGGCGCGTCGGCACTACAAGGCCGCAGGTCCGGCGTTGATGGCTTCTGCCGCGCCTGTCGCTGACATTGCAGGGCCGACGGGGGCGGGCAATCAATCCCTTCATTTGCCGCAAACGGCAACACTTGGCGAACTTTACCTTTTGATTGGTTTCGTTCTGCTTTGCCTAGGACTTATTGTTTGGTGGACCGACCCGTGGCGACGGGAGACACCATGAAGCCCCACACCATGAAGCACCGGACCCATGTGTTTGTCCTCAGCTTCTTAATCATTGCGGGGGCGGCTTTCGCCGGGGTCGGTCTATGGATACCGATGAAGGCCGCCCTGGCGCAAATCCTCCTAGAAAAGGCTTGGCAGGAAACGCGGCAAGGAAATAGCAAGGTCAGACCCAACATGCCCGCCAAGCCGTGGCCTTGGGCTGACACGTGGCCGGTGGCAAAGCTGACGATGAAGGGCGAAAGCCTTTATGTATTGGCAGATGCAGGGGGACAAAGCTTGGCCTTCGGCCCGTCCCATGTCAGAGGCTCCGCGTCGCCGGGAACCGCTGGAACCAGTGTCATCGCCGCCCATAGGGACACACATTTTAAGCCATTGCGGCATGTTCAACTTGGCGATGTTGTTAAAATTGAACGTCCAGACGGAATTTCTCATTCATACAAAATTAGACACACCTGGGTGCTGGAAACCTCCAACCTTATCTTGCCACGTCAAGATGGCACGGATCGGGTAATTCTGGTCACCTGTTGGCCATTTGACAGCAAGATCATAAACCCGAAACAGCGCCTCGCTGTCCTCGCGGAACGGATATAGAATTTGCCATCAGGGCACTGGCGGATTAAACCAAGGGCTAGGGAATATTTAACAGATTAAGAGATTTGGAGACCATGTCGGACATCCCAAAGACCTTTATGCATTTCAATCTTGAGGAACAGCGCCGCCTAGGGGCCAGCGGGGATTTTACCCTGTTAATGAGTGATATCGCGACTGCGTGCAAAGTGATCTCCGATCAGGTTAATCACGGCGCGTTAATTGGCGTGTTGGGCAGTGCCGGGACGGAAAACATTCAAGGGGAGACCCAGAAGACACTGGATGTGCTGTCGAACGAGGTTTTCATTCAAGCGAATATTCCGGGCGGAAATTTGGCGGCTATGGCGTCGGAGGAAATGGATGATATTTATCAGATTCCGGCAGAATATCCTTTAGGAAAATACTTGTTGGTTTTCGATCCTCTCGATGGATCATCAAACATTGACGTCAATGTCTCGGTCGGCAGTATATTTTCTGTGCTGAAGTGTCCAGACGGAATTGACCAACCTACAGCAGCAGATTTCATGCAGCCGGGCACAGAGCAAGTCTGCGGCGGGTATGCGCTTTATGGGCCGTCGACCATGTTGGTGGTGACCACCGGCAATGGCGTGAATGGGTTTACGTTGGACCGTAACGTTGGTGACTTCATCCTGACCCATCCCGATATTAAAATCCCTGAAGATACACAAGAATACGCAATAAATGCCTCCAATGCGCGGTTCTGGGAAGCACCAGTCAAACGCTATGTGGACGAATGCTTGGCAGGTGAAACGGGGCCTCGGGGTAAAAACTTTAATATGCGTTGGGTGGCCTCAATGGTTGCCGACGTCCATCGAATTTTGAGCCGCGGCGGTATCTTCATGTACCCCATGGATAGTAAAATTCAAAAGCAAGGTGGCAAGCTGCGACTAATGTATGAAGCCAACCCGATGTCGTTTATCGTTGAACAGGCGGGTGGTCTGGCTTCAACAGGACGCCAACGCATTATGGATGTGCAGCCGGAAAAGCTACACCAACGAGTGCCGGTGATTATGGGGTCGAAAAATGAAGTCGAACAAGTTGTCAGCTACCACGCGGAATCTGACGCCTAAACTTACTTCTCTTATGTTACTTCGCTTATGTTACTTCGCTTATGTTACTTCTCTGGCGTAAGTATCCCTAGGTATTCCAAAAAGTCAGTTCCGGGATTGTTATCCACCAGATAAAGACTGAGATCCGGGAACGCGATCAGCAAGATCAGCACCAGCAGCATGGTGACGGCGAACGGAAATGCGCCGGCGAATATTTCAAACAACGTGATCGATTTGTCGTCGAGGGTGCTCTTGATGACAAACACCGATATCCCCAAGGGCGGGGTCAGCAATCCAATTTCGGCAGCGATCACGGCGATGATGCCGAACCACACCATGCTCAGGTCTAAGTTATCCAACACTGGCAGGAACAGCGGCACGACAATCAGGATCATGGAGGCGGTATCGATCACGGTGCCCAATAAAACAAACATGACGACGACCATGGTCATGAGAAGCGGGACAGTCATTTCCTGTTCGACGAGCCACTCGCCGAATAACGTCGGTAGCCCGGCGACTCCCAGCATGCGACTGTACATCGATGCCGCAATGATCAGGAAGAGGATCGATGCTGTTATGTGGCCTGTATCCATCAGGACTTCCCAAAATCCGCGCCAATCGATGCTTCTTTTTAGCAGGGCAATGACCAGCGCAACCGTTGATCCGGCGGCACCGGCTTCAACAGGAGTAACAATGCCTGAATAAATGCCGCCCAAGACCACAACGATTAGAACACCAACCGGGAACAGTTTTTTTGTCACGCCGAGTACTGAAAAATGTTCCCATTCTTCTTCGGGGATTTCCACGCCTGTGCCGCCTACGAACTTTGGTGCGACATACGACATCACGACGATCAACAGGCAGTAGGCAATCGTTAAAACTATACCGGGGACAATGCCTGCAATGAACATTTCACCGACCGATTGCTCGGCGACGATGGAGTAAATAATCAGCATGGCACTTGGCGGAATCAACATGCCAAGCACGGAAGACCCTGCGACCACGCCGACGGAGAACATAGCGGTATAATTAAAGCGCCGCATCTCAGGGACAGAAACCTTGGTGAATACTGAAGCCGACGCAATGGAGGAGCCGGTAATCGCTGCAAAGATGGCATTCGCGGCAACTGTGGCGATGCCGAGACCACCGCGAACTTTGTAAAAGAAGAAGTTGGCAACTTCGTAGACGTCTTTCCCGAGACCAGATTTGCTGACCAGTAATCCCATTAAAGAAAACAACGGTATCGTCGCGAAGACTGAATGTGAAACCGTGTCGGCGACGGCCAGGCTCAGCAGGTTGATGGGCAGCGTAATGCCGCCCTTCATGATTAAGACACCGAGAAAGGAAACCAACCCCAATGCGACTGGAATGTAGAGCCCAAGATAGATCAGGACGACAATAAGGACGACCGAGCTAATACCAATTGAAACCGGTTCCATAAAGCTTACGTCCTAATCGGTTGATAATGCGGGGGCGTCTGAAGAAACATCTTCAGGCTGCCGTGCGCGAAAATGATGCAGCGCCATGCGGATAAAATGAAGCATGGTGATAACGCAGCCAATGATAATGATCAATTTGATTGGCCACGTGGGCGCGGTAAAGCGGCCCTCATCACCCTTATAAAAGTTTTCTACCCATGACTGAACGAGTATGGGCCAGCTTCCGTAAAGAATAACGCCGAAGAACAGAGCCCCCGTTACATCCCACAGGCCGGATAGCCGATGTCCCCACGCTGGGCTTTTGCGGCTAATAAGATTTAGAAAACCGTCTGATCGGGTCATCCGCCCCTTGCGGGTCGCGTCCCCCAACTGAAGAAACACGATGCCGATCAGCGACAGTTCGATCATCTCGATGACGCCGACAACGGGAGATAGCAAAATATTACGACCAAAAACATCCGCGTTAATTAGGGCCGTCAGCGCAAATACCCAAATCGTTCCTGCGGTATTTAGGATCGAGAGAACCCAATCCAATCCCTTATTAAAGGTTGCGCCAAATTGTTCGAGCATGCTCGGGGACCTAGAATACTAATTTTTATGAGATGGTAAAAATACGCTCGGGGCGCCACCAATCGGCGGCGCCCTTCACGTTATCAGCTATTCGGACCTAAAGTGTCCGAAAAGATACTCTTATTTGTCCCAATGACGAAGGATTGGCTGATTGCCAGCCCGCATGGCATCCATGTAGAACTTCAGAGCAGCCGTACCCGGCAGGCCCTTCTTGTCCAATGAAGCAGCCCACTGCTTACCAACCGAAGGCATGCCTTTGGCCCAAGCCATACGTGCATCTTCGCTTACGGGGACAATCGTGCCCTTCTTTTTCACAAAGACCTTCTTCATTTTTGCGGCCTTCTTCATCGCGAAACCAGCCATGTGAACCCGGTATTTGATACCTTCGTCCTGAAGAACTTTCTGCACTTCCGCAGGAAGCTTGGCCCAGGTCTTGCTATTGACGGTAATCGCCTTGGAGTTCACAGCGCCCATCCTGGCATCCAGCATGTAAGGAGCAACTTGGACCAGTTTGAACTTACCAGCCGCTGCTTCGACCCAAACGATCGCGCCGTCAACAACGCCGGTCTTCAATTTGTTGTAGTAACCAACCAAGCTACCACCAACACCAACTGCGCCTAAGCCTTTAAGCCACTTCAAGTTGGCACCGGCGCCAGCGATCTTCAATCCTTTGAGATCGGCGGGGTTGGAAATTTTCTTCCTGGTGAACATGTTGTACGTATCAAGAACCACCAAGTTTGTCAGATAATGTTGATTGTACTTCTTCCAAGCACCCTTCATTTTTGGGAACTTATTGGCCATGTCATCAACAGTTTTGGAAATCAGGCCACCATCGGTCGAAACGAAGGGTGTGTTATAAGCGACGCCCTGCATCGGAACTTTATCAGGGTGGAACACGGTGGTAACGACACCAATGTCGCCAAGACCTTTTTGAAGACCTTCAAGAACGTGCTTAGGCTTGACGATTTGTCCGCCCCAAGCCTGATTCCATTTAATCTTGTAGTTGCCGGTTTTTGCCAGCGCCTTATCGATATTCGGAATGTAGAATTTCTGAAATCTGTTGACCCAACTGGCTTTGGTTGGATAACCGTCAATGGCCGTCAGCTCGATGGTTTTCGTAGCATGGGCCGGTGAGGACAGTCCGATCACGGTGACAGCGGCAGCTGCCAGGACCGAGAACGAAACTTTTGTCATTGTTTTATTGCGAAACATGGAGCCTCCAAGGAATTTCTGTTGATTTGTGATTTGTTAGACGCTCAAAAATATCTAGATTCTCAGTATTGTCAAATTATGTTCGATATTTTGGCAAAAGTATGGCACATACAATTCCGGTAAAGATTAGTTGCTGATTCACATAAAGATTGGCCGGGTACAGCATATAGGTGTACCTTATTTTTCAATCATCCCATTTAGCCACGGTAAAACAGATGAACGAGTTAAAAAACGCCTTATCTGGGAACGAAGATTCCGCGTCACATCCGGGGACATTGGCGACGTCTGTCTACGATCATTTGCGCCAGGATATTCTTAGCGGGGACTTAGCACCGGGAGAAAAGTTGCGTTCTGATTCGCTACGCGGTCGCTATGATGTAGGCAACAGCCCCTTGCGGGAAGCCTTGAACAGGCTTTCTGTCGATGGGTTCGTTATTCGTGAAGACCAAAAAGGGTTTAGCGTCGCCAACGTCAGCAAGGGCTGTTTGGAAGAACTTATCCGTACTCGTTGCTGGTTGGAAGAAGTGGCTTTAAGGGAATCCATTCGCAATCGGACTGTCGAATGGGAAGAGCAGGTGGTCTTGTCATTCCACCATCTTTCGCGCACAGAACGGTATTTGGATGACCAGAGTAAAACGCCAAATGCCAAATGGTCCGAATTACATCGCGCCTTTCATATGACCCTCATTGATGGATGCAATTCCCATTGGATGCTCGGCTTTTGTGCTCAGTTGTATGATCAGGCGAGCCGTTATTGCCAACTTGCTGATGAAGCTGGTTTTATCGAACGGGATTCACTTAAAGAACATCGTTTGCTTATGGACGCTGCCATTGACGGCAACGCGGACGAAGCCATCCGGATCATGTTATCCCACTATAACCGGACAGCAGATATTATTCTGAACTCGGATTTGAAGTTCTTTGAATCCTAGGGCGTGTTTTTAAAACGCCCATGTTCTTCATAGTAAGCGTCTACGAGATGGTGCTTCTTTAGAATTTCGGGCCCGGCCCTGACAAAATCCCATAACGCCACGATTCCACCCGTGTACATGGTTCTGAACATGTTCCAAGCGCCGCGTGTGGCGCGAAGTTCTGCCAAGGGGGCATTTTCAAGGGTGTGTAAGTTCTCGCGATCATTTAGCGCATCGCGAACCAAATCCACCGACGTCCAGTTGCAGCGATAGTGCACGGTGCCATCAGGTCGGATGATATAGACGATGTTCGGCATGGCACCGTAGGCGCGATGAAAATCGCCCTCAAAGCTATCGACGAGAACGCGCCGGTGTTCACCGTACCGGGGGGCGACTAAAGCTGCCGCCTTTTTCTTTTCTTCGATGGATTTATGCTGATGCAAGCGTTCACCAGGATGCGCTTCACGCACATAGACCAGTAAGAATTCAACGTCGGTGAATTGATCCACGACCTCTTTCATGCGGGCGATGTTCTTGGTGTACATGGAACACGTCGAAGACCCGGTTTCGATAACCGTCCACTTGCCTTTGAAGTCGGAAAGCTTCACGTCATTACCGGTTGCTAAATCAGTGACCGTGAAATCCGGTGCGACCTCGCCAGCAGCCGGACCAACAAACATTTCAAAATTATATAATTTAACTTTGAAACGTGCGTTGTTGTAATCCAGAGTTTGAGCTTCTTCAGACATTCCCCAGCCTTCCCATATTTGTTTTATTAATTCGGTTGTTGTTTAAATTTGCCGTGTTTCTTGTAGTAGTCATCGACTAGCTTGTGGCGTTTGGCCAATTGTGGGCCGGCCTTGACGAAATCTATCAATGCGAGGAACCCGCCCGTCCACATGGTGCGTAGCGACGTGTAAACCCCACGCGATGCTTTCAGGCTTTTGACGTCGGCGTTTTCCATCGTATGAAGGTTCTCGCGGTCGCTCAATGCTTCGCGTAGTCCCTCAGCCGTGGCCCAATTGCAGCGATAATGAACTGTGCCATCCGGGCGAATAACATACATCGTGTTGGGCATGGCGGCATACTTTAGGTGATGTCCACCATTGATTGAATCAACCAAGATTTTGCGGTGTTCGCCATAGCGCGCTTTCAACAATTTGGCGGCTTCGACTTTTTCTTCGATTGAACGGTGCTGGTGCAGTCGTTCGCCGGGGTGTGCCTCACGCACATAGATCAGGCGGAATTCCACATCGGGGAAGTCGTCCTCGATGGCTTTCATGTCTGGGATGTTCTTGGTGTACATGGAACAGGTGGCGGACCCGGTCTCTAGTACCAGCCATTTTCCTTTAAAATCAGAAATTTTGACTTCTTCGCCTGTGTCCAAGTCTGTCAGGGTAGTATCAACTGCGGGATCACCAGCAGCAGGCCCGACGAAAACGTCCCAGTCATATTGTTTCACCATAAAACGTGGTGCGTTATAAACCATTTTTGGCTTTGCATCCGCCATATTAAAACCCTCTATTCTCTTGCTTCGAAATTGTTAGAATAAGCTGCACACTGGACCGGCGAGACTATAGCCTTATAGACGTGCGGTTACACCTCTGGCTCTCGGATTTGTGAAGGCATTTTCCCCTAATTGCGCTAGAAATAGGCTGAAATTTATCGAAATTCAAATCAAATCGATAATTTAATCGATTCTATGGGACAATTGTTTTTAAGTCTCCTCAATATAAAGTCCGCCGTCTTTGGTCTCTGACGGTAGTTTGGTTAACTGATCACCAACGCAGAGGCCATCGACGCCTTCGCCATCCTCAATTCTAAACAAGGCCCCGTGCATACCACACCGCAAGAGTGTTCCATCCCCATTAAAGAATTTACCCTGAATATGATCGAGCAATGCACCGGCATGCGGGCAAAAGTTTAGATAAACGATGTAATTTCCGTCTTTCCGAACAGCGAAAATATTTCGCTGCTTTCCCTCAACGAGACCGATAAAGCCCTTGGCTTCTCCTTCGCCGATGTCTTCCAAGTCGCAGAGCTTTGCCTGTGTCATAAATTTTCCTTCGCCTTAATTGCTTCCAGCCGGACTGCGGTCACGGGGCCGAAAGGTGTATGTTCTGAGATATCGAGCTGGTCAAATCCTGCCTGCCTCGCCGCATCGACAAGTTCGTTTTCCAGCATCACGCCGCCCAAGGATGTATTCCACGCGCCGGGGTCTTGGGCAAGTTCGACGTCAAGCTCGCCTAAGCGAATGAGATCGCGCGCAACCAGCCTGCCGCCGGGCCGCAAGATACGGATAATTTCCTTGAATGCCACTTCTTTGTAGATTGTCAGATTCAGAGACGCGTTCGCAATTACAAGGTCGGCAATGTTGTTGTTTAGGGGAAGGCACTCGATATCGCTCGCCAGCAGGGAGATCGCCGCACCCTTAATAAGGTCTGCTCCTTCTCCAACCCTTAGCAGCATTTCGGAGGCCAGGTCGATGGCAATGATTTTCGCATCTTCTGGCAAGTCTTGCGCCAGAAGCAGCGTATCCAAACCAGCGCCACATCCCAAATCGACGGCAAGATTGACGCCTGCCAGATCAACACCTGCCAAGCCATAGCCGCAACCGCTATAGGTATCTGCCACACCGGATGGCAGATTGTTGAGTTTGTTTTGGGGGTAACCGACCGAAACCGCGCGTTCGGCGGCACCCGGTCTAAATGTATCCTCAGCCGCCATGCGATCATAGCGGCGGCGGATTTGCGCCTTAACCTGCTCCTCCCACGAGGGAGGAGCAGTAAGTTCAAGGCCAGCCATGCTTAGTGAGGCATGTGGTCCGGATTCCAGAAGGTTCCGCTTCGGATCATCCCGGCAATACGGTCGCCATGTTCGATCCAGCAATTTTCGTTCTTCGTCGCTTGCTCTTCACAGTCGAATTCGACGTGTTCAATGCGGGTGTCCCACTTGCCATCTCCAAGGTATTCAACAACGCCATAGGACGGACGCGGATCGCCATCCCACTGCATTCCGACAGCGGCGACACAGACGATGGTCTGATCGCCAACTTTGCGCACGAAGGGGCCGTGAATATGACCGTGCGCCATAACTTCGGCATCGACGGTCTTAATCTTATCGGCAACCTCATCATCGGTCAGCCGAAGCGGAATTGCGTCTTCATCACCAATCTCATAAGGCGTGCCATGGAAGATATGAAAGTCGTGGCCGTATTCCGGCGTAATCGTCATCGTGAAAGGCAGGTTCCTGAGGTAATCAAGCTGCTCTTCTGACAAAAGCTCACGGGTCTGCTTCGCCATGCCAAACATCCAAGCTTGGTGCGGGCTTTTCGGTTCGTGGGTTTCCCAACGTTTGTTAACGACCCACAGGTCCAAGTTGCCGACAACCGATACAGCCTTAGGGCGGTTCATGATGTTATCAACGACTTCGGCTGGATCGGGGCCCAGCATGATCAAATCGCCAATGACGATTTCCCGGTCGGGATTTTCTTTATCGACCGCCGCTTGAACAGCTTCCAATTGGGGCAGTTGTGCGTGAATGTCGGAGTAGAGACATATTTTCATTTCTTCAATCCTTCCTGAGAAAATCGGTTACGGACCGTTGTCCGCCCATCCAAATGCCAAGGGCGCATAAAAATCCGTAACTGATATATTGTCAACGCCCTATCGAATTTAAACCGGCAGTGCGTATATTTTCGATATTTATGGAGATCGACTAAAGGCCGGTCCCCACGTCTTTGTCTTCTGATTTCAGCTCCAAGTTGGCGGCTTTCGCGACCATATGCAAAAGTGCGCCAAAATCTGTATCCGTGTAGCCATGGCCAATCATCGTTTGAATAGCGTCTCGAGTCGTCGTTGCAACAGGCATGGGGACTTCGAGTTCCCGCGCAGCCGTTAGGCCCAAGTCCATATCTTTCCGCAGCAACAATGGCGTAAACGTCGGAGTCAGGTCCAAGTTAACGAACGTCGGTGTTTTATAGCGAGAGAACATGGAGCCCATGACGCTCTTGTTAATAAAGTCCAAGAACGCATGACGCGGCACGCCGCCTTTTTCTGCCAGTACGGTGATTTCCGCCAGCGACTGGGTCACCACGCCTAAGAAGACGTTATGGCAGATTTTGACCATACGGGCCAATTCACCTTCGCCAACATAGCTGACGCCAATGGCGATTTCTTCCAGATATGGCAGGGCTTTCTCAAAGGCTGGCTTTTCGCCCGATGCCACGATGCTGAGTTTGCCCGCAACGACGACCTTGGCATTGCCGCTGACCGGCGCGTTGATCATATCGGTGCCCATTTCCTTGGCCGCCAAGCGAACTTTCTTCGCCGCTTCTTCGTTGATGGAGGTGCAATCGATCAGCAACTGAGGTTTTGTGTCTTTGGATAGAACGCCATTTTTACCCAAAGTCACTTCAACAAAATCATCCGGGCCGCCGACGATGGTGAAGACGATGTCTCTATCTGCCAAATCTGATGGATTATCGACGATGGTCGCGCCCAATTCGGTCAAGGGTTCGGCCTTGGCGCGGGTACGGTTATAGACAGAAACGTCGCAACCGGCTTTCAAAAGTCGCGACACCATGGCGTAGCCCATGCGGCCCGCACCAATCCATCCAATGGTATATTTCGTAAGATCGTTCTCAGCCATAACTCTGCTGTTCCTTCCAAGTGAATTAAATATTAGGGGACCGGCTAGCCCAACTCGGCTGCCCAGTCGGTTTCTTCAAGAATTTGTCGGACCCGGCCCAGGAAGGCACCTGAATAGGCGCCGTCAATAGCGCGGTGGTCGAATGATTGCGCCAGCACACCAACAGGGCGAATGACGATCTCGTCCCCGTTGTCGCCTTCTATGACCACAGGTTTTTTGCGCACCCCATCGGTTGAAAGGATGGCGACTTGCGGTTGGTTGATGATCGGCGCTGTAATAAAGGTCCCGGTACTGCCATTGTTGGATAGGGTGTAGGTTGCGCCGGTAAAGTCGTCACCGGACAGCTTTCCATCCCGAGCCTTGGCAGCGATCTCGTTAATTGCCTTGGCCAAGTCCGGCACTGATAGCTCATCAGCATCCCGGATCACCGGAACAACCAGACCCTCGTCACCCAAATCAACCGCAATGGCGAGGTTGATCTTTTTGTGAATGTGTAAGGCTTCGCCAACAACGCTGGCATTGACGCGCGGGAAGTCGGCAATTGCTTCACATACTGCATTGCCAATAAAGGGTAGATAGGTGAGGGAGAAACCTTGTTCCGCCTTCCAATTGTCCTTAATCGACCGCCGTGCGATATCCACCGCAAGAAAATCAACTTCCACAGCCTGCAAGACATGCGGGCTGGTCGCTTTGGAGCGAACCATGTGTTCGGCGGTTAACTTGCGGGTGTAGGTAAAGGGAACCACTTCGGCGTCACCATCTACAATAGGGGCCGCGCCGCCAATGTGAGCTAGCACGTCCTTCTTCTTAATCCGCCCGTCTCGGCCCGTGCCGGTAATGTCAGCAGCATTCAGGTTATGTTCAGTCAGAAGCCGTGCCACAACGGGCGAAATCGGTGCCGCGTGAGTGGGTTTGGCCATAGCGGGTTTAGATGGTTTTTTCTGGGTAGGTGCGGCACTCGGTGCGGCAGCAGCGACAGGCGCGGGTGCCGATGTTTCCTTGCCGTCATCGATCACCGCCAGAGTAACGCCGACATCCACGGTCTCGCCTTCGGCTACCAAAATTTCGGTCAAGGTTCCGGCGACAGCTGCCGGGATCTCGGTTTCAACTTTGTCTGTCCCGACTTCGAACAACAACTCGTCGGCTTTGATCTTATCGCCAACCTTCTTGTGCCAAACCGTAACCGTGCCTTCGGTGACGGTCTCGCCCAGTTGCGGCATGATGACATCCATGTCAGTCGACCTCCCGCCGGATGGTCTCGACGATGCGTTCGGGTGTCGGCAGGTACTGGTCTTCCAGGTCGTCTGCTGACGGGATCGGGCAATGGGGCGATGTGATGCGAATGATTGGGCCGTCCAAGTCGTAGAACATCTCTTCCGCAACGATGGAAGAAATCTCAGCCCCCCAGCCGCACAGCCGTGGGTTTTCTTCGACGGTGACCAAGCGTCCCGTGTGTTCAACTTCCTTGAAGATCGTTTGGGTATCGAGCGGTACCAAGCTGCGCACATCGACCACGGTCGCTGACACACCATCTTCTTGTTGCAGACGGTCGGCGGCGGCCATTGCCCGGGGCACCATGGCAGCGAGTGCAACGATGGTGACGTCGTCACCCTTCCGAAGTACCTTGGCTTTGCCGAGTTCATCAACCAATTCACCGTCAGGTACTTCGCCCTTGGTGGCATACAAAGATTTTTGTTCGAAGAAGATGACGGGGTCCGGATCGCGGATGGCGGCGGCAAGCAGGCCCTTCACGTCCGCTGGTGTTGAAGGGGCGACGACCTTCAGTCCAGGAACGGCCATGGCCCAGTTTTCAACGCTTTGCGAATGCTGAGAACCGAACCGGGAGCCGCCACCGTTGGCCGTCCGAATGACCAGCGGCATGTTGAATTGGCCGTCGGTCATGTAACGCGCCTTGGCGATTTCGTTGACGACGATGTCCCAGCAGACCGCCAAAAAGTCCGAAAACATAATTTCGGCGATGGGTTTTAAACCGGTCATGGCCGCCCCCATGGCCGCGCCCAAGATTGCTTGTTCGGCAATGGGGGTGTTGCGGACTCGGGTCGGGCCGAATTTATCCAGCAGACCGACTGTCGTTTTGAACACACCACCCGCTTCGGCAACATCTTCGCCTAGGAACACGACGCTTTCGTCGCGTTCCATTTCCTGGGCGATGGCTTCGGCTACGGCGTCTCTATAGGCTAATTCCGCCATGACGAGCCTCCATCCGCCCAAAGGTTTGTTTCAATCGCATCCAAGGACGGCGTGGGGGATGCCTTGGCTTCTTCGGTCGCCTGATCGACGATGGCTATGGCGTCGGATTCCAGTTTAGAAATTACTTTCTCGGCAATGCCAAACTCCGCCAAGCGCCCCCGGTACATATCAATCGGGTCACGCTTCAGCCATTCTTCCAATTCGCCGTCCGGGCGATAGTCTGCGGGGTCGGCACGGGAATGACCACTATGGCGATAGGTTTTTGCCTCAATCAGGGACGGACCCTCTCCCGCACGCGCTTTGGCAAAAGCAACCTCTGCGGTGCGGTAGACTTCGTCGGCGTCGTTGCCATCAATAATGATTTTTTCGAGCCCATAGGCTGATGCCCGATCCGCTGCCGGATGTTCGACAGGGATCACTTCTTCAATCGGGGTGTATTCCATATAAAGGTTATTCTCGCAGACAAAGACCACGGGCAGCTTCCAAACCGCCGCCATGTTAATGCCTTCGTGGAAGGCACCGATGTTGGTCGTGCCATCGCCAAAGAAGCAGACGGACACCTGATCCGTGCCGCGGTATTGCGCCGACCAGGCAGCCCCAGCGGCTATCGGGATATGCGCGCCAATGATGGCGTAAGACCCCATCGCGCCATGTTCTGCACTGGTCAGATGCATCGATCCACCCTTGCCATGCAGCAGGCCACATTCACGCCCCATCAATTCACCAAGGATGCCGGTCATGGACGAGCCTCTAACCAAGGTATGGTTATGGCCGCGATAGGTACAGAACGTGTAATCATCGGAATGCATCGCCGCACCGAAACCGGCAGCGACGGCTTCTTGCCCAAGACCCAAATGACTGGTGCCCTTTACAAGATTTTGCAAAAAAAGGTCGTAGGCACGCTTTTCCATGTAGCGGCATTCGAGTAGCAGCCGATAAAGTTCAAGCCGTTTCTCTTCGCCGATGTCGTCGTTTTCCATCTTATCGTTTGGCACGGATTGCTCCTTGGTTAAACGTTTCTTAAATTGTGCCGCTGAGCACCCTTCGAGACGCGCTTTCAGCGCTCCTCAGGATGAGGTGTCTTTAAATCAACCTCATCCTGAGGAGACTGCGAAGCAGTCGTCCCGAAGGGTGCTAGGCGGCACAAAGTCTCCTAATTAGTACGGGTTCGCAATCGGCAGTTCATCAGCTGGGAACAGGGTGATCACCTTGCACCCGTCCGCCGTGACAACAACTTCCTCTTCAATCCGTGCGGCTGAATGGCCGTCGGCTGCCGGGCAGTATGTTTCCAGCGCGAACACCATGCCTTCCTTAAGCTCCATCGGGTCATCGAAGGAAACCAACCGTGAAATAATTGGTCGCTCATGCAGCGCCACGCCAAGACCGTGACCAAATTGTAGCGCAAAGGCTTCCATTTCGTCAGTAAAGCCAAACTCGTGTGCTTCAGGCCAAACGGCGGCGACTTGATCCGTGCCGACACCGGGTTTGATCATTGCAATCGAGGCATCGATCCATTCACGGGCTTTCACATAAGCGTCCCGTTGCGGAGGTGTCGCCTTGCCAATATTGAAGGTGCGGTAGTAGCACGTGCGATATCCCATATAAGCCTGAATCACGTCGAAGAAGGCTTGATCGCCCGGACGTAAAATCCGGTCGGTAAAGTTGTGGGGGTGGGGCATGCAGCGCTCGCCGGAAACCGCGTTAATAGCCTCAACATCGTCAGAGCCTAGGTCATAAAGCATCTTGTTCGCAGCCGCGACCAAGTTGGCTTCACTAACCCCCGGCTTCATCATTTCGAACATCATGTGATAGGTGCCGTCGACCATGGCGGCGGCTTGATTCAAGAGCATGATTTCATCCATGCTTTTGATCTCACGCGCGTTGAGCATGATCTGTTGACCGTCAACCACGTTAAGGCCAACTTTTTGCAGTTCAAACATCATCGGCGGCTCACAAATATCAACGCCGATGGGCTGATCTGCAACACCTGCATCAACCAGCATCTGCTTGATTTCCTTGGCAGCGCTTTCCATGAAGCCAGCGCTCGGTGGTACCGTACCCCGAAGCCCAATCATGCCTGCGTGGCAGCAACCGGTTGGCAGCCAAGGGGAGTGCAATCTGTGGTGAGCCGCAGCCGAACCAAAGTCCCAAACGTGTGGATCACCGTCACCGGCTAGAACGCAATACCGGGCAATTTTATCCCGCGACCATTCACCAATAGAGGTGCTGGAAATATAGCGGATGTTGTTGTTATCAAAGCAAAGCAGGGCACCAAGGTCTGATTCCTTCAGCGCTTGCCGCGTGCGACCCAAGCGATATTTATGGAGGCGGCTAAAATTCACCCGCTCTTCAAAATCCACAGCGGAATGACCCGGTGCAGGAATGGCCCGGTCCCAATGGTAGTTGGGGTTGATGTCCTCTGGTTTAATGATATCCGGCTCATAACTTGCCATGACGTATGTTCTCCTAATCAAATGCACATCGATATGAGTGCAAATTTATAAATTTCTCAGTTACAGAAATGATTCCATGTGGGTCTTACAGCGTCAACTAACCAAATTACTCTTAGCTCTATGTATGGGCTCTATGCATGGGCTCTATGCATGGGCCCTATGCATGGTCCTTTTTGTTAACCTCTCTAAAGCCCGCAGATATAAAAGGAACAAGATCGGCAAAGATCGATTGCAAGTCTTTAGAGCTTTTTGTGCCGCCGGGAAGAACTTCGTAACGGCCGGTTTCAGCACATACATTCAGCATGGCACCAATCATAAATTGAAAGCTCGATAATACAGTTAGATCGGAACAGTTCGGCAGGCTCCGTTTTAGCTCATCAATGAAGATCAGCGACGATTCATCATAACATTTGCCAACTACAGGCTGCCAACGCCGGGAATTTGCAATTTGCGCCATCATTTTGGCATAGTTCTTCCAACCCGGATCGCTATCGATTACACGTTCAAAAAAGGGCCATAGGTACGCATGAACAATTTTTTTCACCGGGATTGGCTTGCCTTTAGCCGCTGTACGGGCGTCTTCCAATTCGGTCTGACGACAGTCCGTAAAGTAGCCCGCTCGGCGGGTCACGACCGATTCAAAAAGCTGCTCCTTGGGGCCGAAATGATATCCAATTAATGCCAATTGAACCTCGGCAAGCTTGGCGATATCCCTGATAGATGCACCATCGAAACCGTTGAAGGCAAAAAGCTCCTCGGCGGCATCAAGAATCTGAGTTTTACGATCAATGACGGGATTAATTTTATTCAATTGAAGCTCCGAATCAGGAGTGATTGCCAACATTGATTGAACGTATGTATAAATTATACGTACGTTCGATCAATGTCAACTTTTAGGCAATTTAAAGTTTGTGAAATAAATATGGCGTCTGGGCGTCATGACCTGACTCCCAACTGCACCGCCATCCAATCAGACGTTGCTGCATCATAAACATACCGCCGGTTATTCGCAACGTGGCCCCCTCTCTCAACGATCAAAAGTTCCGTCGGGCCTGATGCTTCGCGGGCCAGCCGTTCTGCGTCGGTATAGGGAAACAATCGATCCAATTCACCGGTAACAACGAACAGCGGACAGGTGATGTTTTTGGCGACGTCGACGAGGGACAGCTTTGCGGCCACGTCTGCGGCGTCCTCCAGGGTTTCGCACTGCGCGCGCACCCGAAAAGTGTCTTTGGACATTGGTGGGAAGGCGTCCCAGCGTTCGCCAAAATCAAACGGGCCCGATAGCGAGATACAAGCTTTTAGGCGCTTCTCAAACGCCGCCGCTCGGGGCGCGTAATAGCCACCCATGCTAACACCCCAAACACCCATGCGTTCCGCATCGACATCGTCGCGCGTTTCGACAAAATCACAGACGGCGGTAACGACAGCTTCATAGTCGGGACGGATGGGCCAATCATATTCACCTTCGCCTTGACCAGGGCCATCGAAGGCAAGCGTCGCCATGCCGCGCCGGAGGTAATTTGCCTCATTCGCGCCCATCTCTTCCTTGGTCGAATCAAGTCCCATGCACATGATCAGAATTGGGGGGGTGTCCACTCCCTTGGGTATCCGTAGATTACCGTAGATTGTGCTGCCCTCGTAAGGGATTTTGACACGTTCGGCAGGTGGGTCGAGATAGGGCAGGGCCAGCTTGTGACAGTCGACCGCTTTCATATGCGCGGCCTTCATCTGGTCAAGATCAATTACAAACAGATACTTGGCGAAATGGTACAGCACAGCCGCGCGGGTCAGGTGCTCACCAGCACTGATGAAAAGCTTTTGCGCCAGCGCGTCGCGCCCCATTTTTTCATGTAAGGCCGCGCGTTCAGAAAATCCAGCGCACCAGTCTTCCCAACGATCCAAACCCGCCGTGACTTCCTGAAAGTCAGCCAGCGGAACACCGTTGGAAACAAACCTTCCGCCCCAATGGGCGACGGCTAATTCTACGCGCGGGTCCTTTGCCATGTTAACGACCCGCCTTATCTGTTCGCTCGGCGGTACCAGGGGTAATAGGTCGCCAGAACCCACTTGGTGATCCACTCGAATGCAAGCCCAAAGGCCGCGAGCGCCAATACCCCGACTACGGCCTCGTTATGGGCATAAGAACGCGTATTCGCCAAGATGAACATGCCAAGGCCTTCCAAAGAAACAAAGAATTCAGAGATCACAGCACCGACTACTGCACGACCCGCCGCTAATCGGATGCCGGCGATGAGATAGGGCATCGAACTAAACAGGGTAATATCAAACCATACATGGCGAGGGCTCGCCCTATAGGCGTGTGCAACCTCCAGATATTCCGGCGGAACGGATCGCGCCCCATCGGCGGCGTTGATGGTGATGGAGAAAAAAGACGCAAAAATGATTGTCGCCATGCGGGCTTCTTCTTCATAGCCGAACCAGACGGTAATCAGCGGCAGTGCTGCCACCATGGGCATGGTGTAAAAGCCGTTGATGTAGACGTTCAGCAGCCGATCAAAGACTTTCATCCGGCCAATCGCAAATCCGACAATCGTGCCAGCCACCAGCGATATCAGCAGTCCTTTTATGACCGCGAAGATGGTGCTTGATGTTGCATCCAAAAATTCATCCGTAACGACCACCTCAGGGA
The DNA here is from genome assembly GCA_018660465.1 of Rhodospirillaceae bacterium. Lineage (NCBI taxonomy): Bacteria > Pseudomonadati > Pseudomonadota > Alphaproteobacteria > Rhodospirillales > Rhodospirillaceae > Rhodospirillaceae bacterium. Next base: position 32,829 of record JABJKH010000084.1, on the reverse strand, counting down.
ATACGGCAAAGATATTCAAAGGCTTGGCAATGAACCGAGGCGCGCCAGAATAGGTCACGCCAACTTGCCAAATCACCAAGATAATCAAGCCGGTGAACAGCTTAATTTGCATGTCTTTGCTGGGCAGGATTCGAGAAAGAGCAGACGTCATCGGTCAAGCCCTCGCCAGGCGGAGTATTTCTTTTCAAACACTTGAGCCAAACGCATCAGCCCAGTGCCTAAAATCGTAATCAAAAAGATCGAGGCCAAGACTGAGGCCATGTCGAAGTTCCGGGACGCGACCATGATTTCGCCGCCGAGGCCACTGGTGGAGAGGAAAAACTCCGCAGCAACCATGCCAACCAAGGCCCGACCCGTTGCCTGGCGAATGCCGGTCAATGCGAAAGGCAGTGTGTAGGGAATAAGAATATCTCGCCACAGTGCCCATTCGTTGGTGCGGAAGGCGCGGGCCACCTCGATCAATTCCGGCTTTACGCTGCGCGCACCTTCGAGGGTATTATACAGAATTGGAAAAAATGTGAAGAGGGTGACAACCACCACCTTGGGCCAAAAATCAAAACCCATCAGCGCCATAATAAATGGAATAATCGCCACCATCGGTGTGACATAAAGCGCCAGGATATAGCTTTCCAAGGCGACCCGAAGGAGGACAAAACGCGCCAGGATGATCCCCAGCGGCAAGGCCAGAACAACACCAATACTGAAACCCGTACAGAATAATTTTATCGAACCGACAAAAGCATGCCGAAATTCTTCGTCGGCGAATAGTTCCCACAGCCTGGGTGCGGCTCCCGGATGTTCGGCATTGCCCCAAATTGGGGCCATCAGGGCGCGATTAAAGTTCAGGCCCGCAATTTCCCAAATGATCGCGCCAATTATCAGACCTGTAACGACAGTGCCCCAGCGGACCCACGGTGAATCGGAATTAAGCATTTAAACTCTATTAAATTTGTAATGCAGGAGATGGAAGGACGGCGCTCCGATTAAAGAGCGCCGCCCGGCCTTCGTGTATTTAGGTTCTTATTTGACCAGCTTCATCGCGTCTTTGTAGACGGACGTATCAACAAGTTCGTTAACGGCAACAGGCTTCTTGCCCGGCTTGATGCCGGCCTTGCCTTTGGTCTTCTTGCCAACGATGGCCTGGATCTTAATGGTCTTGGCCAAACGCTTGGCGTTTAGACCGTCGTAATCTAGCGGCCAGTATTTGTAGGCTACAAAATCTTTCACAGCAGCCTTTGCATCCATAAGTTTACGCTTCGTAACCCCAGCAATCTTTGCGACTTTATCAACATTCGCTGGATTATTCATGTACCGAATTGCTTCGATATTGGCGGCCACCATACGAACATACATATCGCGCTTGGCAGCGAGGTTTTTCTTAACCGTCATGAACAGAAGGTAGTGCGTGCCAGGTGCCGCCTTTTCAATTTCGGATACGATGGTGAGTTTTTTACCACTCTCACGCTCGATTACGGTGATGTCGTCGCGGTGCAGAACACCAAATGTCAGGCGACCCGCAACCATGGCCGACCCCACGTTGGAGCTTAAGTTCACGGTCGGGATGTGTTTGTCAGGACGCAGTTTGCATTTCCGCGCCATGTTGGCCAATTGGATCCAACGTGCACCGTGCGGGCTATCTACACCGACAGCTTGCCCCTTAAGGTCTTCGCATTTGTTCTTGCTTGGATCCATGGAACCGATGAACCAGTCCGGCTTCTCCAAGCCCATCAGGCCAACCATTTTGATGCCTGCATTGGAAACGATCTTGGAGACTGGCGCGGTTGGTGACAGAGATGCATCCACCTTGCCCGTTGCAACGGCCTTAGCTGCCGCAACACCGGAGTTGAACGGTTTGATGCGAACATCCACACCATGCTTTTTGTAAAAGCCAGCTTCCTTCGCAACATAAACGAAAACGGTGGAAAATACCGGCGGAACACCAGGGACAGCAATTGTCGCTTTGTCCATGGCCGTCGCGGGATTGGTAGCGGATAAGCTGAGGCCGAATGCCACAGCAGGTAGTGTTAGCAAATAACGTGATTTCATCATTGAAACCTCCCTAGTTAGAGTTTTATTGGTTTTATTTCTTCGTCTTAAACTTCAAATTCCGCAGCACGCGCTTCGTCCATCAAAGTTCCCCAAACATGTTCGCGAATTTCAGCGAACCGGGGATGAGAGCGGGTTGATCTGTCGCGCGGACTTGGCAAATCAACCTCAATTACTTCGAATACACCACTCGGACGTCCCTTCAACACAACCACTCGATGGCCCATCAACACCGCTTCCTCAATGGAATGGGTGACGAACACCATGGTCATCGGGCGCAGGTCCCAAATTTTTAAGAGTTCCAGTTGCAGGATTTCCCGAGTCTGCGCGTCAATCGCGGCAAAGGGTTCATCCATTAACAATACGCTCGGTTCCAACGCTAGAGCACGGGCTAGGCCGCAGCGCTGCTGCATGCCACCGGAAAGCTGGTAGGGGTAGGAGCCTTCAAATCCGGTCAAACCGACCATATTAATAAACTTGGGTACGCGCTCGTTAATTTCGGCGGTGGGTAGATTGGCAAGCTTGAGACCGTAGGCCACGTTCTGTTCAACCGTTTTCCACGGGAACAGACCGAAATGCTGAAACACCATGGCGATACCTTCGGTGGGTTCCGTAATGCGCTCTCCGTTGATGTGAATATCACCTTTGGTAATTGGGATCAGCCCATCAATGCACCGAAGCAACGTTGTTTTACCGCAGCCGGAAGGCCCGACGATGGTGACGATCTCTCGCTCCCCAAAGCTAAGATTAATATCCTTAAAGACCTCCAGGTCGCCAAAGTGTTTGCCGACACTGCTTACTTCAATTCGATGTTTGTTATTTATCTCATTCATGCTTGATATATATCACACCCGATTACGTTTTCAGCTCAACACTGATTGAACGTATGTATAAAATTATACGTACGTTCAATCAGTGTCAAAGTCAATATGCGCTGGTGTGCGCCCCTGTCGAGAAGAATGATGCAAGAGTTTATAGAGAACGTCAATTACGATTACTTACGCAATTGTTCGTTAGGAACTAAGAAGAGACTTTAGGGCTCCGAAGGTCTAATTCTGGGTAAACTTCAGAAAAGCGTGCGCCGTGGTAATACGCTATTGCATAAGCAGGCCGGGCCTTTATGCGTTGAAACCAATCGGCGACTTTGGGATGTGATGATTCCCACATATCTGCGTGACCCAGGTCTTCCATCCGATCAATCAAGGGTGCCACGCAAATGTCAGCGATGGTGTATTGTTCTCCAACCAGCCAAGGACCATTTTCATCAAGTTCCTTTTCCATCCGGTCCAGGGTCAAGCGTACGTCGTCCATCGCCTTATCCAAGTGCTTTTGATCAAAGCCGTCGGTTCCCATATTTTTGTAGAATTCAGTTTTAAGCGGGCGGATTTCCGCTTCGGTATTTAATTCATCGTTCGATAATTTTGCGTAATGCATGATCAGGACGTTTTCGAAGGAGGGGAAACGGATGGCGGGGGTTGGAACTTCTTCCATGAATCGCAACCAAGATCGCATCTTCGCGCGCATTATTGGATCGTCAGGGGTTAGCTTTATTTCGGGATAGACCTCATCCAGGTATTCCATAATGACAGAGGAATCGATAATCGGCACCCCATCATGCACCAACGTTGGCACCACGCCGTTAGGATTTAATTTTAGATACTCAGGTTTTAGATGGTCGTTGTTTTTCGATAGAAGCCGGTGGTCCACCCACTCCAGTTCCTTCTCCGCCAGGACGATACGTACTTTTAAACTGCACGTTGATGGTGGAAAATTATAGAGTTCGAGCGTCATTGGGTTTTCCTTCTCTGAAATTCGAAGCTAAAAGTAATTATATAAACCTAGTTCTTTTGGAAAGGGATTTCATTCATGGCTATTCCGGTAAGGCGTGTGGTCACCGGCCACGACGAAAATGGCACAGCAATTGTTATAGAAGACAGCGCCGCAACAAATATTCTCGAACGACCGGAACGTCCCGGGGTTGCTTTAACTAATTTATGGCGGACACAACGGACACCTGCTCCGTGGGATGAAGACGGTGATCCGGTAGCCGGCAAGGTAGTTCTAAGCCCACCAGAGAATGGTTCGGTCCTGAGAATTCTTGAATTCTGGCCGGAAGACCGGGAAGCTCTCGCCAAGTTGGACACCAAGGCCGCCTTCGGCGCCATGGGGGCCGCTGATAATTTGGTAGAAGATACCCGCCATCCGTTCATGCATAAGACCGACACGGTTGATTATGCCATCGTGATCGAAGGCGAGATCGACATGCTGATGGATGAGTCTTCGGTTCATTTGAAGGCGGGTGATGTACTCATTCAACGGGGCACCAACCATGCGTGGTCCAACCGTGGGACGGATGTCTGCCGAATTGCGTTTGTTTTAATTGACGGCACCAAGGAATAAGGAGACCACACCATGGCAGATCAAATTCCTCACGGCTTGGGACTCATCGTTTACGTTATCAGTTCAGAAGCCAGCGACAATATTTCCGAGCGTGATCAATTTTTCAAAGACCATCTGGCTTATGTGAATGGATTAGAGAAAAAAGGCATCTTGTTTGCGGCAGGCCCTTTGGTTGATGAATCGAACGTCCCCATCGGACGCGGCATGATCGTTGTCCGCGCGGGCAATAAAGAAGAGGCGGCGGAGATTGCATCCCAGGACCCCTTCCATAAAAACAACGTCCGGAAATTTACCGTCCAAGCTTGGCGCGTGAATGAAGGTCGCTTGAATGTGTCCATCAACTATTCCGACGGTACGTGCGAGATTAGTTGAACCATGTCCAACTCCCCCCAAGTCAACGGTCTTCATAGTATTGATCTTGTCGTAGCCGATATTGCTAAGACGGCAGCATTCTATGAGGAGACTTGGGGACTGACATCAGTGTCATCTGATGCGGAAGGGATTTTTCTCAGGGGGTCAGGCGGCTCACCCTATTTGGTGCGGCTGTTGGAAGGTTCTAAGACAACAGTCAGTTCGATCAATTTTACGGCGCCAAATGGCGGTGTATTGAAGGACTTACATGCCAAGGTCACGGCTTCAGGAATGGAAACAGTCTCAGATATTTCCGAAATTGGATTCCCCGGCGGCGGTTTCGGGTTTTCCTTTAAGGACCCCGAGGGCAGAAACTTAAGGGTGATCGCCGATGCTTCACCTGGATCGGCGATGAAAGACGATCCGAGCCAACCCCGTCAATTGTCACATATCGTTTTAAATGCGGGCACACCGGAAAATTCGGTCGGCTTTTTCAAGGATGTTCTGGGCTTCAAAACGTCCGACATCACTGGCAAGATGACGTTCCTCAGATGCTGTTCGGACCATCACAGCATTGCCATCACCAATGCGGGCGGGCCGACGCTCAACCATATCGCGTTTGAAATCATGGATTGGGAATCGGTGATGCTGGGCGGCGGTCGAATGCGGGATGCAGGTTACCCTATTGCCTGGGGTGTGGGACGGCACGGACCCGGGAACAACGTCTTCGCGTATTTCGTCGGACCTGATGATGTGGTGATCGAATACACCGCCGAAGTCGAACAGGTGGACGACACCTATAAAGTCGGCATGCCTGAAGATTGGACTTGGCCGCCGGGGCGAATTGACCAGTGGGGATTGTCGATGCCATCCAAACGAATGGGCGAGGTAGATGCTTCGATCGGGTTTGAGGCGTCTCTTCCGCAGATCTAAGTATGGCCCATGCTGACAATGTGTCAGGGCCCCCTAGCTTGCCTTAGATAAATCAGATCGTGCTGCAAAGGGCGCGCGGGCATTATATTCGCGGGCGGCGTTTTCCATGGTCATGAAGGTTGCGCCTCTCGTTTTAAGCTGCGCCACAAAGCGGCTTAAGATATCAGCCCTTTTGCCGCGCCCTATGACGTAGGGATGGCAGGTGTAGGTGATAATTCCCCATTTGCTTGTCGCCTGCATGTAAAGGAATTCATCCAACCACGCATCGATGACGCCAGGCTGCTGACCGGGTTCAGGCTCAAGCAAAGGCAAGGCAACTTTCGTATGATCGTCTTGGGACCATTTAATGGGAATTTCAATTAGCCGGGTATCATGCCCTTCCTTTTGCATTTTAATTCCGTCTTCCACGTATCCCCGTCGCACACGGTAAGGGTCGTAGTCGGTTCCCATCATGCTGCTCTCGTACAAAAAATCATACTTCAAAAGTAAATCCAGCGTGTGCGGACTGTGATCCCAAGCGGGGGAACGGTAGCCGAGAGCTTTCTGACCGCTGAGCTTTTGAATTGTGGCGTTAGCGCGGATCAGCAGGTCTTCTTCTTTCTTGCGGCTGAGCTTCGCCGGGGCCACATGGGTCCAGCCGGAGTGCCCGACTTCGTGTCCAGCGAGGATGACTGCGTCACAAATTTCTGGAAACATCTGAATGGTGAAGCCGGAGATAAACCACGTTGCCGGTATTTCCTGCTTTTCGAGAACCTTGAGAATGTTCTTGGCACCCACATGGCCGTCTTCGATTTCGACCACCGATGCCAATTCGGTGTCCTCGTCCGGCATGTGCCAAGACGTGACATCATAATCAAATGATAAACAGACGATATGTTTCGCCATCGGTGCTGTTCCCCCAGAGTGCAATCATAGGCCAATTTTAGGTTCGGGTAGAGACTTAATATTGCGCTCGATGTACTCAGTTGGCTTGATGATGCAAATGTAAGCCGTAATATGGATGTGCATAAATTAAGATTTAACCAAGGAACAATCGATGGCCGAATACGGAGCAGCCGATCTTAATCTCGGCATTACTGAAAAACTGAGTTCATACCTAGCTGGTTTAAAATTTGATGATTTGCCCGACGATGTCGTGCATGAATGCAGGCGTGGCGTGCTGGATTGGATCGGCTGCGCCATTGCCGGCAGTGGGCACGCGACCACTGATACACTCGCCGGTGTTCTGCAATCAATGAATGGGGAAGGCAACAGCACTGTCTTCGGTCGAGGCACGAAGCTTGGCCTTCTGGAAGCTCCAATCGCAAATGGTCAAATGGGCCATGTTCTGGATTATGATGACACTCACATGGGCGGCGTAATTTTGCACACCAGTGGGCCGGTGTTGGCGGCGATGTTGTCACTGGGTGAGAAGCGAGGGCTCGGTGGCAAAGACCTGATGCTGGGCTATGTCGCTGGGTTCGAAGCCGGTGTGCGTTCGGGTCGGGGCGCGCCTAACCATCACGACGGCGGCTGGCACCTGACCGGTACCCTGGGTGCCATGGCCGCCGGTGCAGCGTGCAGCGTCATGCTGGGTCTCAATGCGCAGCAAATCGTGCACGCATTTGGCATCGCGGGCACCCAGTCCGCTGGCATGCAGCAAAACCGGGGCACCATGTGCAAAAGTTTCCAAGCTGGCAAAGCTGCATCCAACGGACTTTTGGCCGCGTTGTTGGCGGAAGGCGGCTTTGATAGTTCCGGAGAAATTCTCGAAGGAACAAAAGGCTTCTGCCGCATCTACAGTTCCGGCACAGACATAGATCAAATCTTGAAGGGCCTGGACGAGGGCTATTGCATCACCACAAACGGCTATAAGCCTTATGCCTGCGGCGTTGTGCTGCATCCCATCATCGACACCACAATCGGGCTTGCCAAGGGCTCAGGAATTTCACCCGATGACGTAAAATCCATCGATATCACGGCGAATGCAAAGGCGGTTATCATCACAGGCGTCGCCAATCCGAAAACCGGTCTTAAATCCAAATTCAGCATCACGCATTCTGCGGCTGTTGGATATATTGATGGCACCGCAGGCCGCGCGCAATTCAGCAATGAACGTGCCTTGGCGGCGGATGTCGTTGCCTTGCGCGATAAGGTGAATGTTGCCACCGATGATAATTTAGCGGCCGATCAAGCTCGCGGCGTGGTGACGTCTAACAACGGTGAAACTTTTGACTTCGTCACTGAACACGCAACCGGCACCACGGACTGCCCCATGTCGGACGAGGTAATTAAGGCGAAATTTATGGCCAATGTAGAACCTGTCGTTGGTGCTGAACGCGCGGGGAAAATCTGTGACATGGTTTGGGCGTTGGATGAGGTTGGTAATTTGGGGGAATTGACGAAGCTCTGTGGGTAGGAGAAAAAGCTAATTGATATTGTGCCGCTGAGCGTCCTTCGAGACGCGCTCAAAGAGAGCGCTCCTCAGGATGAGGGTTATATTTGATTCTCTGAAATTTATTCAGCAACCCCATCCTGTGAATTCTACTCAACAACCTCATCCTGAGGAGGCTTCGAAGAAGCCGTCTCGAAGGACGCCAAGTCGCCCCCCCTAATGCTGATACCGACTTAGACCGCCATCGATTGGAATAACTGTGCCTGTGATATAGCGCGCATAGCCGGACGCCAGATAGACCACGAAGTTGGCGACATCTGCCGGGGTTCCCAATCGGCCTGCGGGAATTATATTTGCGTCAAAATCTTCTGTGCTGGTGTCGGCGGTCTCAATAAGTCCGGGCTGGATGCAGTTGATCGTAATGCCGTGTTGGCCGACTTCGCGGGTGAGGCTTTTTGACCACGCAGCCATCGCACCCCAGGCGGCAAATTCGCTGTTAAAATGCATCGGCTCGAACGATCCAATGACATTGATGATGCGGCCGAATTTATTTTCGATCATGCCCGGCAAGACAGAATGGGCAAGCTGGCGGGGTGCTTCGAAGCAGCGTTCCATATCGTCAGCCCAAGTATCCGAATCAAGCGGCGTGCTTGACGGCGCATGAAGATCAGCGGCGGCATTGACGAGGATATCTACCGCGCCCGAATGCGTGTCAGTTACAACGGCACCTTCGGTCGCAAGCGCTTCACGGATGGCGCTGGCGATATCATTATCACCGGTCACCAAGGCTGTTTTTCCCTTGAGCTGTGAGTCTCTTTTCATCATTAAAAACTATGCTTTCTAAAGCCACCGTCAACGGGAATGACAGTGCCCGTGATATAGCTGCCCAAGGGTGAGGCGAGATAGGCGATGAGATGGCCGATGTCTTCGGGCTCGCCAAAATAGCCGAGCGTAATATCGTTTGAAGAATACGCGGCACGCTCTTCATCAGTATAATTTCGCTGAATTTGCTCGCTGGTGATTTTGCCAGGCGGGATTGAATTGATCGTCACCCCGTCCTTGGCGACCCTGCGCGACACTCCCTTGGCCCAAGCATGGACAGCGGCCTTGGGTGGATTTGCGGTGCCAATTTTTTCCGGTTCCGACTTGCCGGTAATGTTGATGATGCGGCCATATTTTTGCTCAATCATGCCAGGTAGCAAAGCAAAAGAAATTTGCCGGATGGTGCTGTAGTTCAGATGCATTTCATCATCCCAGGCGGCATCCCGATGATCGAAGGGAGTGTGTCTTGGGGCGTCGGGGTGTTTGCTGCGACCGGCCGAATTCACAAGAATATCCACATGACCAAGGGCATCTTCGGCCGCTGCCGCAAGCTTGCGCGTCGCATCACGTTCGAATAGATCGGACCGAATTGTGATTGGGCGGACGCCGTCAGAAGCTTCGATGTCATCAGCAAGCTGTTCAAGCAGGTCCATGCGCCGCGCGCTGATCACGCACTTGACGCCATCCTGCGCCAAGACCTTGGCCGTGCCTTCGCCAATCCCCCGGCTTGCGCCGGTGATCAATGCGGTTTTGCCTTCTAGCTGAAAGTCCATAGCTGACCTTACCGCACCTTAAAGACCATTTTGCCGCGAAGGTGGCGAGAATCGCTTACTTCTTGGGCCGCCTTTGCATCGCGGAGGTGATACTCGGTAATTTCAGGGACGCGAATGGCACCTGACTGAACCAATTCGACAATGCGCTCAAGATGCGGACGGTCACGTCCGACGGCGGGCCGTAGGGAGTCCACATCGTCGCGGGGCGATTCAGGTGCCTTGCCGCCGGAGCCGATGAAGGCCGCTCGACCGCCAGGTTTCAGCACCGCAAAGGAACGCGTCGCGACATCGCCGCCAACGGTTTCAAACACCGCGTCACAATCTGATAGGACCTCAGTAAAATCTTGGGTGTTGTAGTCAATGACCTCATCAGCGCCAAGACCGCGCACGTAGTCATGGTTGGCGGGGCTGGCAGTGGTGATGACATGGGCACCGATGTGTTTGGCGATTTGGATGCCGAAACTGGCGACACCACCGGCTCCGCCTTGGATCAGAATCTTTTCGCCAGATTTCAGTTTCAACGTGTCCTCAATAGAGACCAGCGCCGTGAGCCCGATCAGGGAAAGGGCGGCGAGTTCGACATGGGAAAGCCCATCCGGTTTCTTCGCAATGATGCTGGCCTTGATGGCGATCTTTTCGGCATAAGCGCCTTCTTGGCCCCCAGCGCAGACTCCAAACACTTCATCGCCAACTTTTAGATCGTCCACCTCGGAACCAAGCGCGCTGACAACACCGGAAAAATCCCGCCCCAATATAGAAGGGAATTCGGTGATGGGTGCATAGTGGCCGGTGCGCACTTTTGCGTCCGCCGCGTTGACACTCGCCGCATGAATATCAACGATTACCTGATCAGGGGCCGCAATGGGGTCCGGGACCTCGCCGTACTCCATAACTTCCGGTCCGCCCATTTTACTAAAAAAAGCTGCTTTCATAATTTTCTCTCTATGTTTTAACGGGGTTTGTTAATGCGGTCTGTCGCCCTTTATGAGCACGCGGTGCATGAGCCGTTGTTCGGTGTGATCGTAGCCCCGATGGGCAATGTGCAAGACCGCGCGGTTGTCCCATATGGTTAAATCGCCAGGTTGCCAAACGTGGCGATAGATAACATCTGGCTGAATGATTTCTTCCATTAGGTCATCAACGAAGTCTTTACTATCCGCAGATGTCATACCCTCAATATGGTCGACCTTGCCGGGGTGCAGGTAAATTGCTTTTTTACCGGTTTCCGGATGGGTGCGGATCAGGGGGTGGCTTTGAAGGGCACCGAACTTTGCTCGCGCCTCATCGCTGACATAGGCTTTGTCTTCAATCTTATTGACGGTTTGAAGGGCGTTTAATTCTGTTTTCCGGGTGGCAGGCAATGCATCATAGGCGCTGTGCATATTCGCAAAACCTGTATCACCACCACCTGATTTAGGCAGTTGAACAGCGCGGAGCGCGGTCATCTTTGGCGGCTCCGCATGATTGGTGTGATCAGAGTGCCAAGCCCGGGAGCCGACAGGGAACGGATTGCCATCTTCATCCAACTCTGACGTACTGCTATCCAAAACTGCAATTTCAGGATGATCCTCCAACAGAAATGTGGACAACTGTTGCTCCATCGTTTCGCCAAACAGACGCACAGCCGCAAGGTATTCGGGCGAGGTCATTTGTTGATCCCGGATAACCAATACAAGATTATCCGATATCGCTTGGCGCAGAGCTTCCTGATCAGCATCAGAAACCGAGCCGCTTAAATCAACTCCAGTTGCTTCCGCGCCCAAAGCAGCCGACAAGGGCGAAATCTGTAACGTCATAATATTGTTTCCTAGATACGTTATGGCGAAAGTTTAACGCCCCGGTCAGGAAGCGCAATGCTATTAACTTCAAAGCTTTACTCAGCGTCCTTCGAGACGCGCTTTTAGCGCTCCTCAGGATGAAGAATTTTGGTTAATTTAATTAAATCCTTCATCCTGAGGAACCGCGCTAGCGGTGTCTCGAAGGACGCCAAGAAAAGCCCTACTGCCAGTGCTTCTCATTCCGCTCGTGTTTACCTTCTCTAAAACTTCTGAGACCTAAATAATATTCCTGCACGTTATCATTCTCACGCAATTGCTCGGCCTCGCCTTCCAAAACGACATGCCCGTTTTCGAGGATGTAGCCGTAGTCGGCGTGCCGTAAAGCCACCATAGTATTTTGCTCGGCGAGGAGAATGCCGACACCTTCGACTTTATTGAGGCCAACGATAATGTCAAAAATCTCCTCAACCAATTGCGGTGCGAGACCCATAGAGGGTTCATCGAGCAAGATCATTCTTGGCCGCGCCATCAGTGCCCGACCGATTGCCGTCATTTGCTGTTCACCGCCTGAGGTGTATCCCGCCAGCGTGCTACGACGCTGTTTTAGGATTGGGAAATACTCAAAGACTTTTTCTAGATCAGCAGCGATGACGTTGCGTCCATCCTCGCGGGTATAGGCACCGGTAAGAAGGTTTTCTTCAACGGTTAAGTGTTCAAAACAATGTCGACCTTCCATGACCTGAACAACGCCCCGGCGGACAAGGTCGTTGGCGGTGAGGGTGTCCGTTCTTTCTCCCATGATCTCGATAGAGCCCTCGGTCACTTCACCGCGTTCGCTGTGAATCAAATTAGAAATGGCTTTGAGCGTGGTTGTCTTGCCCGCCCCGTTAGCGCCTAACAGGGCAACGATGCCACCCATGGGAACCTCAAGCGAAACCCCCTTCAGCACCAACGCCATTCGATTGTAGATGACTTCAATGTTCTTAACGGAAAGGAGGGGCAGAGCGGCTTCCATTTTTCAAGAGCAAACACGCGGGGTTATCTTGGCTTCAATTGCGTAGCTCGCCGCCGCCTTTTCGATCAGTGGGCGGACGATTTCGCTGAACGGCGGCACCCAGTCGGAAATGACATTCCATGCCTTGCCGTCCCATTGCTGAATGGCGATGCCACCGCCTGGCGCGTGATCGGCACAGGTCGGTGCGACCGGTTGGGCAAAGTCTTTCATGCCAAGCGCTATAAAATCTTCTTTCGTGAGGCGGAGGTTTTCTAAACCCCAGCGGACCTCTGTCCCCGACATGGTCTTTTTGCCGAATTTCCTTTGCGCGGTGCGGACGGCCTCAACAGAAAACATCGCATTCAAGATGGCACGATTATAAAGAACCTCACCCAGTTTTTTCTTCTTCGCCCTGGCCGCATCGCCGTTGTAGACATACTTGATGATGTCTTTGTGAACTTGCCAGCGGTCGCCGGCCCCATGCATAGCCGAAGACTTATAACCAATCGCTCCTTTGCCAGCAGGGATGACATCGGCGTCTGATCCCGACCACCAATTGCCAATAAACCGCTCCATGGGAAACTTGATATTCGCAGCCTCTTTGATCGCGACTTGGTTCATCACCCCCCATCCTGACATAAAGACCCAGCGTGGCTTTTTGCGACGCACTTGAATCCACGTTGCCTTTTGTTCCTGACCGGGGCTATCGACTGCCAGTTCGATCAGTTTGAAACCGAATTTCTTAGCGAGGATTCTTAATGTCGGATTGGCTTCTTTGCCGTAAGCGGAATTATGATAGACGTGAGCAATCTTCATGCCCTTTAGATTCTTAAGTCCACCTTCTTGGCTGGCGATATAACGAATTGTGGCCGAGGCCTGGCTCCAATATGTCGCCGGGAAATTAAACACCCAGGGGAAGACCCTGCCGTCCGCTGTCGACGTACGACCGTAGCCCATTGATAGGATTGGGATTTTATCGACTCTTGCTTTGGGGATGATTTGATAGGTCATGCCAGTCGACAAGGGATTAAACATCGAGGCACCTTTTTCACCTCTATGTTTTAGTTTCTCATAGCATTCGACGCCGAGGTTGGTCTTATATTTGAATTCACATTCTTCAAAGGTCACGCGAATGCCGTTGATGCCGCCATCGCGTTTGTTGACCAGGGTATAATAATCATGAAACCCATTGGCGATGGGAATCCCACTTGGCGCATAGGGGCCGGTGCGATAGGTCAGGATCGGAAAAAATTGTTCGGCGGCTTTGGCGGATTGACTTCCTCCTGTAGCTCCCAAAGCTACAGCGACAGCAAACAAAATTGATCGATGTCGTCTCACAGATAAAATCCCCCAAGATTTTTCGTTATCGTTATGGGCCCGGACCCTATCATGTGCCTTCGGCGGGGGCTGTTCAATTCTTTGCGACTAGCTTTCGTTCACGCCGTACTTGGCATCCATCGCATCCAATTCAGTCAGTCCCATTAAACTATTAAGTTCTCCAAAGTCCGCCTGAAGATCGTGTCTTTCTACGGGGGCGTCCCCATCTAGCATCTCTTTAAACGCGCCCATCGTGTTTTGCATGCCGCGAATTGCTGAGGTCGACAGGAGTCGGGGATAGGTGACCGCAGCGACGCCCATGGCTTGTAGATCTTTGGGATGAACAAGGGGGGTCGTTGATCGGTGACGCAGGCCAAGCCCCATGTTTACGGTCAGGGGTTTTGGTACTCCGGCGGCGACCGCGCTAATATCGTCAGCGCTCAGCAAGGCATCCGCATACAAGACATCGGCCCCGGCTTCGGCATACATATTCAGCCGATCAATGGCGGCCTGAACGCCGAGCGGCCCGGCGGCATCGGTGCGCGACCGAATGATGAAACTTTCGTCCCGGCGGGCATCAACCGCGGCCTTGACCTTCTGCACCATTTCCTCGGCCTCAATGACGGCCTTACCTGCAATATGCCCACATCGTTTCGGCCATACCTGGTCTTCGATCATGACCCCCGCCAGCCCGGCATCTTCAAACGCACGAACCGTAAAATGGGTGGTGACGGCGTTGCCATACCCGGTGTCAGCATCGGCCATAAGCGGCAGGTCGGTGCAGGCTTGAATGGCGCGGCAGGCTTCTAGGTTGTCCTTGAACGACATGATCCCTTTATCGGCCCAGCCCAAATGAGATTCGGAAACCCCGGCACCTGAAATGGCGCCGGTCTCGAACCCCGCCGCTTCCACTAAGCGAACGCTATAGCCATCATAGACGCCGGGGCTGACAAGAATTTCCGATGCGTTGAATAAGTCCCGAAGGCGATTTCTTCTATCTGTTACAGTCACGATATTTCTTCCTTGTTTGTAAAAGTTAGGCGCGTTTGGCGACGCCACCCCTGTCCCCGGAATTGAGGCGGTTGGCGAAATTTGGTGCGAGGGGTCGGCCGTTGGGTACGTTAATCCAAACCCGCAGCAGAAGGCGCTTACGCTCTGCCTCTGGCCAGTCCTCATATTCATTGCGGGCGTGCAAGGCGACGTGGTTGTTGAGAAGCTGAATGTCGCCGGGTCGAAAATCCATGTGGAGGAGAAAATCCTCTCGCACGGAAAGCTCTCTCACATAATCAATGGCGGCTTGTTCTAAATCAGTCAGTCCCTTACCTGACCGCTCCATGCCGAGTTCAATCTGGCGTTTATTGAAGCGGCAGGACAGATACCCCTGATGGAAGCTGAACACAGGGATACGGGTTTCCGTGTATTCGATTTCTTTTGAGCCCTTGCCGATCAGATCGAAATGGAACCCGTTGGTTAGGGGATCAATAAATTCAGGATGCTGGGTTTGGCACTCGTTGTAGATCGCCATGGAACTGCAAATAGAACTGGTGCCACCTGATTTCGCTGGGCGCACGCATAACAGGCCGACCACATCGCAGGTGTCGGTGTGAGGGTTCAGCTCTGATCGCGTCCGGTGTCCGCGAATGTTGTTTTCGTAATGCGACCCAAGTTCATAATTCTCGCCCCGGTCGGTGACGTAGCCGAGCAGGTCACCTTGGGAATTCTGCGAAATGATTGTGCCCAAGTGTGCCTGAAATCCCCAAAACATAAGCTCCAGCGTTTCTTGGTCATAGCGATCAACATCAATCCCGCGTAGCAAGACAAAGCCCCGGCCTTCGGCCAACTCATTATGAATTTCGGCGATGGTGCGGGAGAACGCAGGCAACGGAAAATCATCAGGACCAAACTCCTCAGGCCCCTTGCCTGTTGCCTTCAGGGTAAGGGTTGCCGTGTGCAGTTCGTCTAACTCGTCCGCCGTGAATTCCCTAATCCAGGATTGATTGGTTTCAAAATCTCGGGCCTTCCAAGCCGACGGGCCGGTGACAGGTAATTGGTAAATCTCACTCATAAAAAATCATCAATTCCTTTTAAATTAAAAGGGACGAGAGCCAGCGAACTGGGTTCTGTGCATCATACGACGTAGCGGCAATTCATAATCACGGACCGCCAAATGTTGAACGGAACAATTGTCCCAAATTAAAAAATCGCCAACCTGCCATTTGTGACGGTATTGAAATTTGGGTTTGACCGTATGGGTTGCCAGTTCATCCAACAGCGCCAACGCTTCGTCTTCCGGCATGCCCTCAATACCGACGCATTCCCCGGTCATGACATAGAGACATTTCCGTCCTGTCAGGGGATGGGTGCGAACAACGGGATGGAGCACATCTGGATGAGCATCTTTTTGGTCTTGGTTCATCTCTTCCCGGTCACTAGTTCCGACCTTCGCACGATAGGCATGTTTGGCGTGATAGGAATGGATCGCTTTCAGTCCCTTAATACGTTTTTTCATTGCATCAGATAGCGCATCGTAAGCGGCATCTGCGCTTGCGAATAAAGTATCGCCCAACACTTCACCATTGTTGATGGGAATTTCTTTGGCATAAAGCGCGGTGCCTCGGGGTGGCAAAGCACTCCAGGACATATCCGTATGCCAAGTTTGTCCGGCATCAGCGAGGCCTACATTTTCGTCGTTTTTTTGAATGTTCGAAATAAGCAGAATTTCTGGGTGGCCTTCCAGGGAATACTGCGCCAGCGGGAAGCTGCCAACTTCTCCAAACCGTCCGGAAAATGCGATCTGTTGATCGGGTGAAATCTCTTGATTGCGGAAAAAGATGACGCCGTGTTTGGCATATGTCTGATCGATCGTAGCAAAGATTTCCGTATTGATCGTACGGGAGAGATCAACGCCACCAATCTCGGCACCAAGATATTTGGTACAGGGTTGAACTGTGAATGACATTGCCAAATCTGCCCCCCTTACTCTAGTGCCGAGCTGTCCTGCATGTTAGAGTCATACCTCTGTTAAGGAAAAGACCTTTTCCTGAGCTTTGCTTTGAACATCTGCCACAGTCGCGCAAGGCCGTGGGGTTCGACGATGAGGAAGAACACGATCAAGGCACCGAAGATTATTTCTTCTATATGTTTGGATAAATCGGTTGGGATTGTGACCCCGATCATCGGTGGAACGTTGGTCAGGAAGATCGGAAACAGGACGATAAAGGCGGCGCCGATGAAGGAGCCTGTAATGCTGCCAAGGCCCCCAATGATGATCATGAAAAGAATTTGGAACGACAGGAAGATATCGAACGCTTCAGTCTCGGCGCTGCCCAGCCAGGCAAAAATGAATAGCGCCCCGGCAAGGCCGCAATAAAACGAACTGACGGCGAAGGCTAGGAGTTTTGTTTTTAAGGGCTCAATACCAATGATTTCCGCTGCAATATCCATGTCACGGATGGCCATCCATGATCGTCCAATTCGCCCCTGAACGATATTCTTGGCGATCAATGCAAAGACCGTCAGGAATCCCAATACGACGAGATATCTTGCCTGTGGTGTAGCCTCAGGTCCGGTGACCAAAAATCCGAAGACGTCTCGGGGTGGCGCTGAAATCGTTCCGGATGGACTGTCGTTGTAGAACCAGCCGACTTTGTTAAACAGCCAGAGAATAAAAAACTGCGCCGCTAGGGTTGCGACGGCCAAATAGAAACCCTTGATCCGAAGACTTGGCAGGCCGAACAAAATGCCCACGCCGGCGGCAACCCCACCGGCCAGAATAAAGACAATGAGAATATTGATCTCAGGAAACGCGGTTGTGATCTTAAATGTCGCATAGGCCCCGACCGCCATGAAGGCACCCGTGCCGAGGCTGACTTGACCCGCGTATCCGGTTAGGATGTTTAAACCAATGGCGGCCAAGGAAAAGACCAAGAACTGGATGAGGATCGCCTGAAGCCAGTATTCATTGGCGACGAACGGCACAACACCGAACGCAATGATTAGGACAACCGCTATGAAACGGTGGTTACGCATTCCTCAGACCCTCTCGATAATCTTGTCGCCGAACATGCCTTGCGGGCGGAACATTAGAAACACCAACGCCAGCATGTAGGCGAACCAGCCTTCGATGGCACCGCCAAACACGGGACCCCAATAAATCTCTGCAACCTTCTCTCCAACGCCGATGATCAGCCCGCCGATGATGGCACCAGGGATCGACGTGAACCCGCCGAGAATAAGCACTGGCAATGCCTTCAGCGCGATAAGAGTGAGCGAAAACTGCACGCCAGATTTCGCGCCCCACACCATACCGGAAACCAAGGCGATGATCCCTGCCACCGACCAGACGATGACCCACATTTTGCCTAAGGGGATGCCGATTGACAGTGCCGCCTGATGATCATCCGCCACGGCGCGGAGGGCGCGACCAGTTGCTGTATACTGAAACAACAGTGCCAACGCGCCGACCAGCAACGCGGCAACGGCAGCGGCGGAAAGATCAAGGGTATTCAGAAGCATTCCCCAAATTTCAAAGGAACTATCCGGCAGGCCGATATCGAGCTTCTTAACGTCTGAGCCCCAGATAATTTGACTGCTGCCTTCTAGGACAAAACTCAAACCAATGGTCGCCATGAACAAGATCATGCCGTCTTGGTTGACCAATCTCCGAAGCATCGACCATTCGATCAGCATGGCCAACGCGATCATCACTAAAATGGTTAGAATAAAAGCGATTGGAAATGGCACACCTGTTTCCATAAGCCCGACCAATGTCAGCGGTGCGAATAACACCATGGCACCTTGGGCAAAGTTAAACACGCCGGAGGCCTTGAAAATCAGCACGTAACCCAGGGCCACCAACGAATATAAAATTCCGGTCAGCATGCCGTTGATAACGACTTCCATAAAGAAGATAGGGCTGTCGACGATCTCAACAAAAGGGGTGATAAATAGGGCTTCCATGTTTCGCCTGCTTAACTGTGCTTAACGCCAAGATAGGCATCGATGACGTCGCTATTGGATCGGACTTCATCTGGGGTTCCGTCGGCGATTTTGCTGCCGTGGTCCAGCACGACGATCCGGTCAGAAATGTCCATCACCACGCTCATGTCGTGTTCGATCAGCACAATCGTTATCCCCAACTTTTCTTTGGCATCAATGATGGTGCGGCACATGCCTTCTTTCTCTTCGCGGTTCATTCCAGCCATGGGCTCGTCGAGCAGAAGAAGGTCAGGCTCAGCAACCAAAGCGCGGGCAAGCTCAACTCGTTTTTGCAAGCCATAGGGAAGTTCGCCGACCTGGGTATCGCGAACGGCCTCAAGTCCTAGAAAGTGGATCATCTCTTCTGCGACCGCGCGGTGTTCGGTTTCTTCCTTTCGGGCGGGGCCGAAGTGCAAGGCCTGCCAGAAAATGTTCCTGTGCATTTTTAAGTTCCGGCCCGTCATGACGTTATCCAGGGTCGCCATGCCGGGGAACAGGGCGATATTCTGAAATGTACGGGCGATGCCCAGCTTGGCTGCGGCATGAGGTTTCATGCGGGAACGGGTTTCGCCTTTAAAAGTAATGCGGCCGCTTTGAGGCTGATAAAAACCGTTGATGCAGTTAAGCAGGGAACTCTTGCCTGAACCATTGGGACCGATAATGGCACGAATTTCGCCTTGGCGGACGTTGAAGCTGACGTCTTCTAGCGCCGCGACGCCGCCAAACGAAAGGCTGATGGCATCCAAGGACAGAAGGTCATCGTCAGTTTCCGTTGAGTTCGCCATGTTTCTTCCAGAGTCTTAATTCCATTTATGAAATCGGCCCCAGAATCGGCCACAGAAGAAGGGATGCGTCAACTCAATAGGATGTGAGGTTTCTCTCGCGATCACGAAGAATTCAGCAAAGGCTCCTTGCAATCTAGAGTCATATTGACCTAAATGCCGTCTAAATTAAAATGAGGGAATAAAGATGACCGATAAAGAAACAGAACTGGCGGAATGCTTGGAATCAACTGATTATTTGGACTGGAAGCACCCGGCAATTAAGAACAAGGCAGACGAACTGACAGCGTCGTGCTCCACGGACAAGGAAAAGCTGGAAAAGATTTATTATTATTCGCGTGAATACCCCTACGATATCTATGAATCTTTCCGCTACTTGGCCGAAGGCAAATACCGCGCCAGTGATGCCATGGAAAAGGGCTACGCGTTTTGCATGGGCAAGGCGAGTATCTTCGTGACGCTCTGCCGCGCGGTTGGTATTCCGTCGCGCATTGGTTTTCAACAAATTCACTGCCCCAACAAAGATTTCATGAACGATGAAGTCAAGGCGGTTTGGACTGATCGTCCTTTGCCGTGGCATTCGTTAGGAGAGGCCTATCTTGATGGCAAGTGGCTGAAGCTGGATGCGACCATTCCGTCCGATATGGCAGATGCCAAGGGCAAGCCCTATACGCATTTCTATGACGGTGAAAATGACATTCCGACGGTAGAAGGCCCCATCACCAAAGACCTGGGCAGCTTTCCGGATTATCCCGAAGATGTCGCCAAATGGTATGTCGAGATGGCCGAAGACTGCATCGAGACGGTCGAAAAAGCGCGTTCGTCTAAGGTGAAGGATGACGACGAATTCTGGACCGGGCCAGAGAAGATTCTAGCTGCCAGTGAGTAAAATGAAGGTCGGCGTGGTCGGCATCGGATGGTGGTCTGATGTGCTGGCTGCAACCATGCAGAAAAGCGACCACCTAGAAGTCGCCGCCTGCTTCACGCGCAGCGCTGAAAAGCGCAAAGCGTTTGCTGACAAGTTCGACTGCTACCCGGCAGAGAGCTACGAAAACATGTTGGCGATGCAGGACCTCGATGGCGTGATCCTGACGACGCCAAATTCCGCCCACCGTCCAGGAACGGAAGCCGCTGCTAAAGCCGGCAAGCATGTGTTCGTCGAAAAGCCAATTTCGAACACCATGGAAGATGGCCGCGCGATGATTGAGGCGTGTAATGCGGCGGGGGTGGTCTTAAGCGTCGGCCACAGCTATCGCCGACATGCAGCCCTTCGCAAGCTACGTGACCTGATTGATACGGGCGAAATGGGGCGGGTTAGTTTGGCCGAAGGTGTTTTCTCCAATTCCAACGGTTTGAAGCTCAAACCTGGCGCATGGCGGACGGACGCGGTGGAAATTCCGGGCGGTTGCTTAATGCAAATCGGCATTCACCACGTTGATAATCTTTTATATTTGCTCGGCCCTGCGACGGATGTCACCGCGTACTTCAACCGCTTGGAAGTCGAACCTGAAATCGAAGATGTTACGGCACTGCTGATGCGGTTTGAAAGTGGGGCTGTCGGCTACGTCGCAGCAGACTATATTTCCCCTCGTCGGTTTCAGATGACACTCCACGGGACCAAGGCGAATGCCTTTTTCGATATTGATAACGACGGTCTGAGACTTCAGCGGATTGGCGAAGATAAGCCGTCCCCCGTCGACATCGGTCCTAGCGACCATCTAATGGCGGAACTGGAAGAATTCGCCGAATGTGTTCAGGATGGCAAGGTACCAGAAGTTGGCGGCACGGAAGCACTGTTGCCGCTGGCTGTGGTGCTGGCGGCGCAACGGTCGTCGAAGGAAGGCCGTTCAGTTTCGTTAAGTGAATTTATGTAAGGCGGGAGAGCTCGCGCGCGCGGGCCGAAACCATCGGGCCGATATTTTCAGCCAGAACATAGATGTCGTCGCTCAGTTGTTTGTAACTTAGTTTCTGAGCTTCTTCGAAAACCGGCTCGACCGAAAAAGTCGTATCCAGATTGTCATTATCGGTGAATGTAAGCACCACCTGCCACGGGCACTTCAATTTCTTTTCAATAGACATTTTGCTGAGGCTGTCGGCTAGCAGTCGGACGTGGAGAACTGATTCCGCGTAAAACCAAACCCTTGGAATTTTCCATATTTTACCATCAAGACCAACATGCCCTTCACAGGACCAATTGGGGGTGAAGATTCCAAGTTTGTTAATTTCAAAAACAAGGGGTGCGATTCTTTCTTCAAGCGGGAAGTGTTCAGGGTCGCTGGTCAGCGTTTTTGAAATAAACCGGCAATCGCGCGAACACATGCATGTGCAGGAGGTTGATCCGCACTTGTCGCATTCACGATGGCAATCCGATCCGCAGGGCCGACCCGTTTGACTGGCCGCACTGGAGACTGTGTCCAACGCCTGCTTGGCGGCAGCCTTGAGTTTCTGATCCTGTTCTTTTCGTTCTATACGCATTTCAGCCTACTACACAGCGGTCTACCCATAATGGCACACTTTTCTGTCCTGTTTATGTATAAATTAATAAAAAATTCTTCAAGGAAAAATGATTGGAATAAATTTTAGAATTGTTCCAAGATTAAAATATACCAGCTTATTTCACGAAGGAAAAATTGATGGAATACAGGTGTGTCGCTAATGGGGACGCGATAGAGGTGTTTTTATCGGGGCATCTTGTCATGGAAGTAAATAGTCAGTTCAGGGTTATAAATACGGAGATTAACGGTCAAGATGGTGAGAGCATAGTCCTCGATTTAACAAGTGTGGAATTCATCGACTCTGCCGGACTAGGGCTGTTGCTGGAGATCAAAGCGAATGCTGATAAAAAAGGACGTGCAGTTTCGATGCGCGTGTCGGAAGGTGGGCAGGTCGCGACGATGTTAGAAGTTGCGCACTTCGGTGGTGTAATAGCGATTATCCAATAACTCGCTATATCGATAGCTAGGTTGAGAAAATATGGCAGCATCCTCTGCAATTACTACAGTGTCGAAGCAGACAGATGATGGCCGGGCCGTTGATTTAGAACGCTACCATGCTCAAATGGAAGCCGAGTTAGCAACAGCTAGAATAATGCAGTTGGAAACTCTGCCTAAGGCAGAACAATTACAGATCCTTCAAAAGAACTTTGGCATTAATATTACGGCCTGGTTTGAGCCCAGTGATCAAATTAGCGGCGACATTTGGGGTGTATGGAATTTGAGCCCCACCAAAATGGCTGTGTATCTACTAGATTTCTCAACACACGGCGTTACAGCGGCATTGAATACGTTAAGTTTCAATATGATGGTCCGTCGACGTGATAAGTTAATGTTTGATCCAGCTGAGTATCTTAAGTTTCTAAATAATCAATTATGTCCGGTATTGTTACCTGAGCAATTTGCAACAGCACTTTATGGAATTATTGACATAGAGAGCCATACGTTTACCTACGCTGCCGGAGCTTCGACTCAACCTCTTGTGCTCAGTTTGGGTGCCCAGGAGATAATTGTTGGTGAACGGTCAGGGCTTCCCCTTGGGATTTCTAGTAATGCTTCGTATGTAAACAGAAGTCTGCCTTTTTCACCGGGAATGGCGCTCTTTCTTTATAGTGACGCCATGTCAGAAGGCCGCCGGGAAGATGAAACACTGATTGGCGATGCTGGCGTAATTGGTCTTGTCAAATCAGCAAGTGTGAATGCCGGAGAAGAATTCGATGCTTCTAAAGTTCTGGAAATGTTTTTTGAAATTGCCGTTCGTCCTTTGAAGGATGATCTTACGGTCGTTTGCCTCGTTCGCCCAACTGATGGACACCCAACTGATGGGGCCGCATCGTGAAACAAAGAATCCTCGTTGTTGATGACAATAAAGATAACCGCGATCTATTGAATTTGATCTTGGGGAATGATGGTTATCAGGTTGAAGAAGTCCAAGATGGTCCAGAAGCCTTGGAAGTTCTGTCCGACCCCCACCAAAAGTTCAGTGCAATCCTTTTGGATAAAAATATGCCCAAGATGGACGGCTTTGATGTTTTGCGAAAAATAAAGAAGACCCCGGAGATCAAAAGTATTCCCGTTATTATGCAGACGGCGGAAAAAGAGACGAAGCAAGTGGCCGAAGGCATAAAGGCTGGGGCCTATTATTATTTAATCAAGCCGTACAGCCCTAACGTCATGCTGACCATTGTCAAATCTGCAATCGATGATTCAAGGCTCTATCGTAATTTACGCGAAGACTTGAATAGCAGGAAAGAAGCTTTAGCCAATATGCTTACAGGCCATTTCCGCTTCCAGACAATTGCTCAGGCGCAGGACATTGCAAAACTTGTTGCGCTTACGTGCCCCAATCCGGACGCAGCAATTATTGGGCTTGTGGAACTCATGGTGAACGCAGTGGAGCATGGAAATTTAGAAATTGGGTACAATCTCAAAACAGTCCTTAAAGAGAATGGAGATTACGACCGAGAAATTAATCGACGCTTGGGCCTGCCAGAATACGCTGAAAAATCCGTCGATGTATGGGTTGTTAAGGGCAAGACCGAAATTGATATCCAAATTCAGGATCAAGGCGAAGGCTTTGACTGGGCACCCTACCTTCAGTTTGATCCGAACAGAGGGACCCACACCCACGGTCGCGGCATTGCCATGGCCGGAATTGCCGGGTTCTCGTCGCTAGACTATCAAGGGTGCGGCAACAAAATTGTCATCAAAATTGATATGGCTTAAAGAAAAATCGGTTGAGCCTCCACCATTCATAAATGATAAGAACACCGGGGTGCTTTCCGCCCGTGCATCACCTGTGATCCAGGTCCCCATTAGCACAATTGCAAAAAGGAACTTAATTGCCTTAGTCATGGAACAAACTCCCCGCTTTGCGATTTAATGAACGTACAGAACTGTAGTACTGCTGCCTATACCCACAGAAGTGTTTAGAGCATTGATGAACCCTGGTTCAAATTTCTAGGGCTGAAACAGCATCCTTTATGTAGCGCTTTATCCGTAATGCCTGATTGATGGTTTGGGTCATCGCGGTTGGGCTGGCAGTCTTACAGGCCTCGAATGAGTTTTCCAATTTAGCGTCATCACGGACCGGAGTGAAATGGAGGAGATGGGTTTTGTCCGGATTGCTTCTGATGGACATCAATTCCACCAAACCATCCCGGCAGGTTTCGAAATTTTCATTTCGGCGACTGTTGTCAAAGATGAATTCGTGAGCAAGCTGGAAGTTTTTTTCTAGGTTCATTGGCATCATAAAAGTGTTCGTACTATCGAAACCCAACACGCCATTTTCAAACTCGGTAATGATTGGCAAAAACGGTGCTAAATTTGGAAAGAAGATATTGGGCACCATTCTACATTTCCAATAGCTTTCTGCGACAGCGGCAAATGCGTGGTAGGAGTCAATGT
Source organism: Rhodospirillaceae bacterium (assembly GCA_018660465.1). Taxonomy (NCBI): domain Bacteria; kingdom Pseudomonadati; phylum Pseudomonadota; class Alphaproteobacteria; order Rhodospirillales; family Rhodospirillaceae; species Rhodospirillaceae bacterium. The sequence goes on along the minus strand of JABJKH010000084.1, from coordinate 7,883 downwards.
TGCGAAATCCGGAATCCTGAATGGGAAGGATATCTACCTTATCCTTGGTCGGATCGACCGTGTCATTTGCAACATCGATATAATAGCTGCCGGCTTGAATGGCATTTTGGAAATAGCTTTGTCGAAGCTCCCCCCAAACCCTTTTGATCTGACCGCCCTCACGCGAAAATTTCTGGAGTGCCCGGAGCCCCTTTGAATTGGAGGACGGTACCGCTTGCGATATCTTGGATAACATGTGGCGAGTGATTTCTAAGCAGCAACTCACAGGATAATTCGAAAGTTTCCAATGTTGCTCGGCATTGAGTTCGAGATCACCTTGGGTCGCACGATCGCGGAGTTCCAGAAAATGCGCGTCGGCTTCTACCCTTAATGCATGGAGGTCGCGATGGAGGGCGTTCAGATTTTTCTCAATATATTTTTTGCTTAATTTTCGTGCTCGCCGATCCGGTGGCACAATCAGGTTCGCGCGGTAACCTGAGATCATGCTATCGAGGCTCAGTACAGTTTCCCCAGGGGCTAGCGCCTGTTGCCCTGGGGACGGATTTTCTGGTCGTACAGAATTCAGATTATTGGTGCCTTTATTAGGTTAAGCGTCAGTCCGCCACATCAATTCCAGACAGAACTTTTACCGCAATATCTGCGGCTAAATTATCTGCAATGACAGCGCGGTAGTTTTTGTAGTGCTCTGTCCCACGATGATGATCCAGCGCCGTCGCGTTTTCGTAGATTTCAAACAAGTGAAATGAGGCGTCGCCTTCTTTGATGCGGAACAGGTCGTAGCGTTCGCAACCCGGTTCGTTCCGGGTTGGGGCCACCATGCCCTGAAGAATGCCTTCGACAGTAGCCTCTGCCCCCGCTTTGGGGGTGAAACTCGCAAAAACAATGATTTTGTCACTCATGGGTATTCTCCTTAAATATCAATTTCCATTTCGAGGATATAGAGACCGCCTGCGAAACGGTCGACGGCGTAGACGATTTGATTTTCGTCCACATAGACGTCGTTGATTTGCACTGAATCAACCCGCGAATCTTTTGGCGTTGCGGGGACGAAATAGGCAATTTCTTCGGGCTGGAACGGGTTCTTGGTATCGAACACGCGGACGCCGGCATTAAAGAATGTTGCAAAGATAATTTCGTCCGAACGATACGCAGGTCCTGGACGGTTCTCGTGCATGTTATGAGACCCATAGCGTCCTCCGCGGCGGAAGAACTCTTCCTTGTCTGGCATCGGGAAGGTGGAGATCGGCACGAGATTAGTTTCTTCCCGCATGTCCAACATCCACGTCAGCTTGGGCCAATCGGCTCCGCCATCGCGCACGCATTCGTCGGACACGATCATGAGATCACGGCTGAACAAGGGCAGCGCCGTGTGAGTGAAACCAGGGAACGGTGGGTGTGGGCTCCAGTTGGTCACCATCTTTGGATGGGCTTTGTCGGAAATATCCAAAATGACCGTGCCGCCGTCTAGGTAGCCAAGATAGGCGCGGTCCGGATGGTCTGGATAGACATTGGTGTTATGAGTCCTGTAGCCACTGTCGAACAACGGATTGCGCGGCGGCGGTGGGGCGCTGTCGCCTTCGCACGTGCCAGGATACCACCAACGGCCTACTTCTTCAGGTTTTGAGGGGTTGCGAATGTCGATGCAGCGGTAGAACTGGCAATCCAGATCATTAGTAGGTTTAAAGTCAGGCGCGCCAGCGGAGGCATGAATATATTCACCATCGACGAACCAAAGCTGATGCACGCCCATGGAGCCAGGACCAGAGCAATCAAAAAAGGAAATTGTCTTCGGATTCTCTGGATCACTGATATCAAAAAGCTCAATGCCCGCAGGTTCTACACCTAGTTTGTGATCAAACAAACCCTGCGGTCCAAAGCTCTGATATGCGACCGCCATGATATCGCCGGTAACTTCCAAGGAATTGGAGCGGACTTGCTTGTGGGGCAGTTCGGTTTGGCAGATGACCTTTGGCTTACGCGGGTCGGTCACATCAACGCCGGTGAAATTCTTCGGCGGTCCTTCGTGGGCCAGCCACATGATACGGCGTCCGTCTTTGACTTCTTGTATCGCCATCCCTTCGCCAATGCCGCCGTATTCTAACAAGCGGTCGTGGCCGATTAGTTTCATATTAAAGGCTTCGTCTTTATCCTTGGACATGGTTTCCCCTGTTCTCAATTGATTTATGGCCGCAGGCGTATCGCGACCGAAGGTGATGGTGAACTAAAATTTATGGTCATATCCTTAGCTTTTGGCTCCCGATATTTCAATTCAAAAGTGATCAATTGTGGGCCAGGCCTTTAATAATTATTGCTGCCTCATCGGCGCCAGAGGGCGTTGGAAGGGTTGTCGGCAAGGAACGTTCTAAAAGATTTTGGACGGCATCAGCAATATCTCCGGCCGCCATTACCGACGCACTAATGGGTGCGAAGCAAGTAACCTCGTCTAACCAAGCCTTCATAAATTCGGTCTCCGGCCAATCAGGTCGTTCTTGAAGCAAAACCCGTGTGCTTTGACATGCAGCTTCAACGATTGTGCCATAACCTGGCTTGGTAACGACTAAGTCTGCATCAGGAATGGCTTCGAAAAATTGCACCCCAAGGTCTGGTAAGCAGAGAATATCTGGGCGGTTTGCTTGATCCGATTGTTCGACCAGCCAGATAGTGTCGTTGAGTTTGGGCAAGGTTTTAGGACGGCCAATTCCCTCAATGCCACCAAACCCGACCAACACAATACGCGTTTCTTCGGACAGGTTGGCGCGTTCCCTTATAACTCCAAGGCTGTCAGGGGCCATACGAGCTGATGGCCCGATGGACTGGCGATTGGTAATTTTGGACATGGGAAGATGGGGGGCAATCTGTAAAAATTTATTTGCGCCGTTGTAGGCGTCTAAGACTTGTTTTGCAATGCGGGATGCCTCCGCTCTATTCCCACAATAGGCCTCATAAATGTCAGCCCAATTGAGCGAACTTATGGCGAGTGCGGGCAGCCCCAATAATTTTGCCGCCGCGAGGCTCGAATAGGTAATGCCAGTGACGAGAATGTCCGGCGACAGATTCTTGAGGACTTCCGCTTCCCCTGCAACAACATTGCCCCAGTTTTCGTGCAGGTCTTTGAAAGCCGTCGCTGTTTCCTCGACCAACAACTCTGATGGGCCCGCCATGTGGACTTTAGCTTCCGGCGCAGCAGGGGCAGTCTTGAACGGGCCACTGATGAAACGACGAAGGGTTTCCGTGGGGATGCGGGACCTGACCGTAAGTTCCAGGTTCGGAATGTGGACACGAAGCCGGCCCGCCACCGGCGCTATTTGCGCGAGATGGCCATACCCATGGTCAGAGATATCAAGAACAACATGCATTCGAAGCTGCTTCTAGCAGGCTTGCTTGTCCGGGTCCATAAAGGCATAGGCTTCCTTGACCGCAGGGCGTTCTTGGATGCGCGCGAACCAGTCTGCAAGGTGGGGGCGTTTGGTCACTTCATCACCAAAGCCATTGGCCTGGAACCGTTCGACAAACGGCAGGACCGCAATGTCGGCCAAGGAAAAAGTATTGCCGGTCATCCAAGGACCACGTTCAAGATCCTCCTCCATCAGGGTGAGTTCGTCTTTAACCCGTTCGACCGCGAAGGCAACGATATCGTCAGGAATGCCATCGGAATTGCGGATTTCATCGGCGCGGCGTTGCAGGTCGGGTTGAGATTCGACCATTTTCATCAGGACATCTCGACCATGTTTTTCGGCATATTCTTCCCAGCGGTGGGCGTGGTGATTGTTGTGAGAAATCAGATGCATGTTTTTGTGCAGGGTGTGTTCGGACTTATCCATCCAGACCCGCATCTTCGCCCGTTCCCAAGTATCGTCAGATTTCAGCGACGAACCATCGAAGGTCTCGTCGATGTATTCGATGATGGCGTTCGATTCGATAACAACGCGCCCATCATGCTCTAGCGCGGGAACGACACCCTTGGGGTGAATTTTGACGTACCACGGTGCCCAATTTTCGAACTCGTGGAGATTAATATGGGTGCTTTCCCAATCAACGCCTTTTTCGTGAAGGGTGGTGCGCGCTTTTCTGGAGCATGTGGAACCCCACCAGTGATATAGCATTACGGTCATGTCTTATTCTCCTTGTTGTTTTACCTGGGTTCTTTTACCAGGGGTCAGCAGGCAGGCGGCCCGCGAGTTCCACGGCGTCCGGTGCATAAAAATAGTTCCGGAATATAGAATTAGCGCCCTTGAACGTTTGGTGATCTTCTACAAAAAAGGGCGAAATATATTCCCAGATCGTTTCACCATCAGGGGTGACTTCAAATAAGCGGCCCCAAATACCTTCCGTTATAGACGTCGTGCCAGAGTCTAATCGTTCGGCACCGCTGATGAACCAGCTGAAAAATGTGAACGGCGGTGATCCCCTATATTGCCACACAGGCTTTTTTGTTTTGGGGTCGAGTTCAACAACACTTGATCCGCCTTCGGGACCAATGCTTAAAACGTTGCCACCATTAGCAAAGAACATAATGTTCCCATTTTTCATCATGCTGACATTATGCTGCTGGCCATAGGAGTAGTCGCACATGTGCCACTTAAACTTTTTGGTTTTGCGATCAATAATTGCCATTAAATGGTTGTAGCGAAAATTAATCAGTACGTCGCCGTTATCCAGCGGTGTGATGCAATTGGTGTGGCAGTATTCCACCCGGGGACACATGGGATTGATGGGGAAATTATACATTTCTTCGCAGTCTTCCGCGCGCCATTCCCAAACGATGGTGCCGTCGGGCTCGATCTCCCGGACCACATCGCCCCAAATTCCATCCTCGTGTTCTGAACCTTCACGACCGCCTTGAACGCGTTTCTGATTTTCTTCTTTCATCAGTTCCCATCGGACGTAGAGCGTATTACCGTTCTTACAGCGCCTGAAATCGTGATGCTGCATATCGTCCTGAAATTCCCAAACGACGTTGCCGTCCCAGTCCCATTCCTGGATCAAGCCGCCCTTCGCCGGCAGACCTTTGGGGCCGTCGGGTGTGCGGCAGGCGGATAGCATGTTGCCGTTGGGCAAAAGATATCCGTAGTTGCCGGGCTCGTATGGCAGTTCCCAAGAATGAACAACCTTACCAGCCATATTGATGACCCGTACTTCCGGTAATCCAAACGTTGAAAAGATTCTATACCCTGGGGTTGCTCGGTCATGGTCACAAATGGTCAAGCCGGTCTTTTGGATATACATGGGGCGTCTTTCCCTTAGATAATCTCACAGAGTTCTTCGAAGGGCGGACGGGGTAGTTTCTGCCAAACATCGGCCTCCTTACCATGCCCGATACCACAGATGAAGTTCGAACGTAGGGTCGTGCCAGCGAAGAACTCTTTGTCGATCATCTCATTATCAAACCCGGAAATCGGGCCGACATCAAAGCCTAATGCCCGCGCCGCGATGATGAAATAGGCTCCTTGTAGAGTGCCGTTACGGAAGGCGTCATCGTCGGCGCGCTGTTTGTTTTCAATGAACATTTGCTTTTTCGTTGGGCGATGGGGAAACAGGACCGGGAGCTTCTCATAGAATTCCATATCGTAGGCGAGAATGGCGCACGCAGGTGCCGTGACGGCCTTTTCAACATTATTGCCGTGAAGGGCCGGGATCATTCGCTCTTTGGATTCTTGAGAGCGCGTGAAAAATAGTCGGATCGGACACCCATTATTCGATGTCGGCCCCATGATCATGATGTCGTAAATTTGCCGCAGATCATCGTCGGTTACCGGCATGTCGGCCCATGAATAGTGAGTCCGTGCGCGGCGCAATACGAGATCAATTCCATCATCATCGAGCCGCGTTATGCGGCTGCGAACGTCTCTTACATCTTTTTGCGCTTCGACGCGGGCATTGTCCATCTGTTCCGGCATGTATCCTGGCTCCCTAAAATAGATCGAATTAAATACCACCATAATTATGAGAGTTCAATTGGTAAAATAAATGGTTTACTTAGTGAACCCACCGAATTACACTCCTTTTGACGTTTTCGAACATGAAGGCCCTCAAACACGAAAGCTAAAAAGGCGCATGAGATGAAGACCAATCGATCTGTGGAGCGAGCTATCAGCGTGCTGGTGGCTGTTTGCCAAAGCGACAGCCCTATGGGACTGACTGAAATCAGCCGCGGTGCGGGGTTGGATAAGGCGACGACGCTTCGCCTGCTGACCACCCTTGGGAATGCAGATATGGTGCGCCAAGAAGGCGAGTCGCGGTGCTATCTCCCGGGGGCCGGCATTTATAATTTCTGGCCAAGTGATATCCGAAGTATTTGCCATCCTCATCTTCAGGCCTTGTTGGGCAAGACCCAGGAGACGGTGTGCTTGATCACGCCGCGGGGCAATCAACGTGTGTGTCGCGATTCGCTGGAACCGGACCGTGACCTTCGAATCGTCGCACCCGTCGGTCGAGAAATACCCATTTTTATGGGGGCGTCGGGCCGCGCAATGATGGCGTTCATGCCTGAAGCGCAACGCGACCGAATTCTTGATCAGGTCGCCTTTAAAGCCATGACAGCAAAAAGCGTTACAGATCGCGACGCTTACATACGAGAGTTGGATGAGGTTCGGCAATGCGGCTACGCATTTAATGTCGGAGAAGTGGCCATAGATACGTCGGCAATTGCAGCGCCGGTTTTTGATGGTCTCGGAAATGTTGTGGCTGCAGTGGTGCTTCGGGCGCCGGATACGCGGCTGCCTAAAATGAAAATTTCGAGTATTGTTCGGGAAGTTGTTAATACGGCCCGAGATATCTCTGCAGAATTAAAGGAAATGCAAACGACAATGGCAGCTTGATCTCTTGCGGGAGAAAACAAGTATTGCTAGGCTACCGACAGCAGGGGGGAGAGAAGGATGATATTAGCATCTGCTTTCCATAATTTTCTTCCCACTAACCCGCACTTAAGCGGGGTCAACTTCAACAATCCGGTCAATTAAGAAGCCGGGGGTAAATAATATTTTCGGGCGTGCAAATGCCGCCTTTATATCAACTGGGTTAACCAAAGTAGGAAGAAGTAAAAATGGGAAAATTTAGAAACTTACTCTTGGGAGCGGCAACGTTCTCACTTGCTGTGACAGGCTTTGCCGTCACGGAAGAAGCACAAGCGAAGGAATTCTACGCAGGTAAAACGATTACGGTTCTGATTGGCCGTCCTGCAGGTAGTGGCGCTGACTTAACGGTCCGTTCGTTCCTTAAATACTGGAGCAAATTCATTCCTGGCAATCCAAAACTCGTCGGCAAGCAACTGACCGGTGGTGGCGGAAAGAAGATTTATAACCACATCGCCAAAGCCAAACCTAATGGGCTACAGATGATCTTCACGCCGTATAACTCGATTCCGCAAATTCAGAAGCAAAAGAGCATGCGGGCCGACTTCACCACAATGGCTTTCGTTGGTGGTTTGACCAACTTGGCTATGACTTATGCCAGAACGTCAGTTGTTAAAAATCGTGATGACATTGACAATTTGAAGGCGGGTGCAAAACTTGGTGGCCAACGGCCTCATCACAGGTTTGACCTTTTGAGTCGTGTTAGCTTGGACCTGATAGGTGCCAAATATAACTACACGACTGGCTTTAAGGGCTCCAAAAAAGTTTATAACTCAGTGCTGCGTGGCGAACTCGACATGCAGACAGTGGGCCTAAACGTGTTCTCCAGTTATGCAGTTGATGCATTGGTTAAGCCTGGTAAGGCAACCGCACTGTGGTATCACCCGACGCCGACTGCTGCTGGTGGCTACGCCAACTTGGATCACATCTTTGGCGACGTGCCGAGCTTCCCCAATTTCTATAAGAAACACACGGGCAAAGCGATGTCAGGTAAGCTGGCCAATCTTTATCAGTGGATGGTGCGGACACTTA
>JABJKH010000083.1 GCA_018660465.1 Rhodospirillaceae bacterium | reverse complement strand
TATCTACCTTCACGTCCAACTTTTTTACTGGCTTGCCAAGCGAATATATCGTCCGGCTCGCCCTTGGCTTTGGCAATCTCCCTTTTCCAGGCCGCTACAACCGGCCACACTCGTTGCTCAGCTAAAGTGCGACTTTCGGTTTCAAGAGATTGGACGAAGCGGGGTCTACCGATGCTCTGGCGCAATGGTTTTGGTACCTCCATTATGGCATACCAACGGCGCCGTCGTTTTTGGAGATAAGAAGGCATGACTGCAGGCCTAAATAATATAAAAACACACACACTTACCACATACATTAATACGTTTAAAGCCCTTAAATATAAGGCTTCTGCGAGTTTTTAATCTTTTTGCTGAGTGTCCCTGTCTCTCCGCCAATTCCTTTATTGGTTTTTACCCTATTTTCCGCTGTTAATCGCAGCGTTTACGCGGGGCATGACTTCTTCTGCCATCAGCTGCATGGATCGTTTGGAAAGTTTTTCGTCGACCCAGTCCATCCCGGCGTAGACCAGTTCACCAAAATCGCCGACGGTTTCGTGGAATGCTAGAAGTTCATCAACGACCTTGTTGACGCTGCCGCAAATTACCAGATCGTCTACAGCGCGCTCAGGTGTCACAGCTTCATCAGGCTCGTCTCTGTCGTGTTTGAAAACGCCTAACTTATTTGCCAAGCCTAACTTTTTGACGAATTGGTCGTAGTAAAATTTGTACGGGCTTTTCGAATTTGTCTTAGCGTAGTCGAGGGCCACCTTATCGTTGTCGGCGACGAAAATATTCCGGGCGATGCGCCATTCTGCCGGGTTCGGGGCCTTGTCGATGCTTTCGCATCCTTCGACATAATTGGGCCAATGGGTCGCCACCCACTTGGGCATCAGGAAGTTCGCCGACAGCGGGTGAAAATCTCGCTTACCCATTTCGATAACACCCTTGGAATAAGGCGCGACAACGGTGCCGACAATTTCAGGGTGCGGGTCTTGATAGGGTTTAATCATGACCCCGACGCCTATGTCGGCGTGAAGATATTCACTCGTTGAAACCTTAAAGACGTTATCTTCTAGATCAATATCGTAGGGCGGGTCTCGCTTCCAAATTTCAAGAATGACGTTAATAGAATCGACGAAATATTTGAACTTATCGATGTCGTGACGTCCGATGGCTTGCAGGTCGGATCGCAAAGTTCCAGGGCTAACACCGAAGATAAATCGTCCTTCCGCCAGATGGTCTAACATCGCCGCGTGGGTCGCCGCCAAGGTGGGGTGGGTATGGGTCAGATTGGTCGTGCCAGTGGCGAGCTTAATTTGTTTTGTCGAATGAATTAAGGTTGCGAGGAAGAGCATGGAATTGGTGATCGGTTCTGCCCGATCTGTCAGATGCTCGCCAACGAAGGCATCGTGATATCCAAGCTCATCACACAGGATGATCGCTTCACGGTCTTCTTTTAGGGTCTGAGTATAATCCCGGTGAAGGGGGTGAACAGGCATGATGAAGTAGCCGAGTTTTATCACATTCTGTTCCTTATAAATTTAACCGAAATAAGTTCTTTTGCCCGAGTCCCTGAGCCATAAACGCTCGAGAAGGCGTTTGTTCCCGGCGGGGTCATCTCTGAAACTGGTCCGAGCGTGTCCGGTCTGTTGATTATTGGCGATTTGGATTTGGCCGCGTTCCAGCTTCATCTCATGCCACAGTGTTTCCTCAGCCATGACGTCAAGCAGAGCGTTAAGCGCCGCGTCGCCTTGATCGTCAATTTCTTCCCCTTTGACCACATACCCGCCGCGCACCAGGGCGGGCGATACGCGCGCGCGAAGTTGGCCATCGTATCGGAAGATCGGTTGGGCTAAATAAGGGTCGTCGTCCGGAAGATGTTCGCGCTGACGGTCGAAGAAAAACGGCTGGTAGAGACGTTCCAATAAGTCTGGGTACTTTTCTTTGAGCCGGTTGTGAACACTGGTCAGACTGATCATGCGGCTGAGCCCGCCGTCGGTGGCCGGGTGAATGCACAACAAGGTTACAAATTCCGGTGGCGCGTTATTGAAGCAATTGTCGTTATGGAAGTGTTGTTCAATATTTGTGACGGCGGGTCGAATGCCACTGCCGGGCTTGAATTCCTGGCCTTCGTCTTGAACGGAAAATAACAACGTGCCGTTTTGTTTTTGCGCCACGGGCCGGGCGACCATGGACATCAGAAGCCAATAAATCCGAATGGTGGCGTATTCGCTGAGATCATTCAGCGGCAAGCGATCGATCACCGCGAACCGGGCCCCATCTGTCAGGGCTGCCTTTGCACCCGCAATAAGCTTTCTACATTCGGGCAAATCAAACTCGTCCGGCAGCAGGGCTTCCACCGCCAGCGGATTTTGATCCAGGTAGGTTCCAAGGTTCAAAATCTCGTCAAGGCAGGCTGGGCTGGGGGCAAACAGCCATTCGCTGTCACCAAGCGTACCCGCAGACCACGTATTCGGTCCCTCGAAATCTACATTCAGTCCCGTATCCATAGGTTGAATTATCCCGCGTCTTAGACGAATGTCCATAACAGAGTTTTGAGATCGGAAAGGATCAACCTTTGAACCGCAGATTGCGCCGGGCAGAAAAAGCAAAAAATAAGAAGACTTCGCGGACTCAAGGTGATCCTACGGTCACCAATCCGGCGGCCGAAGGCGACTTTGCCGAGGCTATGCGGTTGCATCAGGCGGGGCAGTCTGAACAGGCTAAAACCTATTATCGGAAGGTGCTGCGCATTCAGCCTAATCATTCCGTCTCGCTGCATCACTTGGGCGTCATTGCGCTGCAATCCGGGAAATCAGAGGACGCCGTTGATTACATCCGCAAGGCGGTGCGGGCGCAGCCTATCTACCCCTTCGCCCATAACAATTTAGGCAATGCGCTTCGGAACGTGGGCCGTTTGGAGGATGCAGAAAAGTCCTACAACACAGCAATTTCCCAGAAGCCAGATTACGCTGAAGCACATTATAATAGGGCGATCATTAAAGAAGACCGCGCCGACCCGGAGGCGGCAATGGCTGGCTACAAACAAGCCATTGAGTTGAAGCCGGATTACACCGATGCACACGTTAAGATCGGTGTGCTGCTGATTGCCCAGAATAAGTATGAGGAGGCCTTGGCATGCTTTGCTTTGGTATTGGCTGAAGATCCAGGACAACCGGCGGCACTTAACAACCAAGGAAACGTTTTCGAAGAACTGGGGCGTTTGGAGGAGGCCCTGGCAAGCTATGATCTGGCGCTGAAACGAAATCCCAATAATGCGGATGTCTTGGCCAACAAGGGCAACGTGTTGAAGGACTTGCGGCGGATTGATGAAGCGCTAGAAGTTTATGACCGAGCCGTAGCCGCGGCGCCTGAATCGGCGAAGGCACTCTACAACCGAGGATTATCTCGGCTGATGACAGGGCGGCTGGCGGAAGGCTGGCTAGATTATCAGTGGCGCTGGCAAAACGATACACTTTCCATGAGTCGTCCGGTAGACGACAAACCGGTTTGGGATGGCCGGGACCTAAACGGCAAAACGATTCTGTTATATCCTGAACAAGGGAAGGGCGATGCGGTTCAATTCGCGAGGTATATTGCTCTTATTGCGGAACGTGGCGGACGTGCGGTTTTGTGGTCGTCCGGGGCTGTGCTTCGGTTGTTATCAAGTGTGCCCGGTGCCGCCACTGTTTGCGAAACCTTGGAAGAGGCGGGCGATTATGATTGCCACGCGTCGTTAATGGATCTGCCCGGATTGTTCGAAACAACCTTGGAGACCATTCCCAAGACAGTCCCTTATATAAGTGTCGATAAAGATTTAATTGAAACTTGGTCGGAAAGGCTGGGGCATAAGAAAGATTTCCGGGTTGGACTGGTTTGGGCAGGTAACCCGGAGCACAAGAATGATCACAACCGTTCTATCGATCTTGAGCTCTTCCGACCCTTGGCAAAGATAAAAAATATCTCGCTCTACAGTCTTCAAGTCGGCCGGGCGGAAGATGTCGTGGGTGTTCTTGGTGAAGGCGTGACAGAGTTGAAAACTCATCTGACGGACTTTGCGGAAACGGCAGCCGCAATCGAATGCCTGGATTTGGTGATTTCGGTTGATACTGCAGTGGCGCATGTCGCTGGCGCACTTGGCAAGCCGGTATGGGTGCTGCTTCCTCATGTGCCGGATTGGCGCTGGCTTTTGGACCGGGACGATAGCCCGTGGTATCCGACCCTGCGCTTGTTCCGCCAGGGCCAGCCCGGTGACTGGGCAGGTGTTGTTGAAAATGTTATGAATGAGCTGCGTCTCGTTGCCTGAATTTAGAACAGGAGGGGCAGATGGATATCATTCTCTCAGTCGCGGTTTCACTCGATGGTTTTATCGATGATGATTCGGACGAACGTCTGGTGCTGTCCAGCGAAGAAGACCTCGCCGATGTTTATGCGCTTCGGGCTGAATGTGATGCGATCTTGGTCGGGTCAGGAACTATACGGGCCGACAATCCATCACTGATAACAAAATCCGATGTGCTTCGTGATTTACGGCTGGCAGACGGTAAGTCCGCTGATCCTCTCAAAGTAACGGTGACGCAGTCCGGGAATTTGGATCCAAATGCGCGGTTCTTTCAAGATGGTGCGGGTGAAAAAATGGTCTACTGCCCAGATGATATGGTTGAGGAATTGCAGGCTAGATTGGGAGACTTGGCGGAGGTGGCGGGATTAGGCGATGTGCCGATCCTGGCGGCGGAGATGGCAGGTGATTTAGCGCAACGCGGGGTCGGGAAACTGTTGGTGGAAGGGGGTGCTCAAATGCTGAACCTTTATTTGGGTGAAGGCGTTGGGCACAGCCTGAGATTGGCCGTGGCTCCCTTTTTTGTTCAAGCTGAATCTGCCCCTCGATTTGGGACGGGGGGGAAGCTGCCTTTTGATTCAAAGCATCCGATGATCGTTAAAAACGTTCGTCGTTTGGGTGAAACGACAGTGTTTGATTTTTCGTTGGATGCTGAGCTGTGACGTTGTCGGCCCCAGAAATTGACGCCTTGGACCAAAAGCACTTGGCCCGTGCGGCGCAACTGGGGCTCGAATGCCCGGCGTCTGATGGGTCTTTTTCGGTGGGTGCCGTTTTAACCGATAGCGATGGCCAGGAGATTTCAACGGGCTACACCCGCGAATTTGGTGACAGCTGGCACGCCGAACAGGTGGCGCTGGAAAAAGCTGCACGCGATGGGATCGATCCGGCAGGGGGGTGGATGTATTCCTCGTTAGAACCCTGCGGCAATCGCCTTTCAGGAAATGTCCCCTGCGTTCAACGAATCATCGATGCAAAATTATCGCGTGTCATCTATGCCGAGAAAGAACCGCCAATTTTTGTGACCGGCGTCGGGCACGACCTGCTGCGTGAACAGGGGCTGGACGTCGTTCAATTGGAGGGGTTCAAAGAAGTGTTTCGCCAGGCCAATAAACATCTATTGGAAAAATCGTAATCTATTTTTTGAGCAGTCCCAACCGGCGCAGTTCTTCTTCGGCGGCTGTGTATTGTCGATAAGAGGTGACGCCGGTGGCGATGGTTTTGCGGAAATAATCAGCAGCCCCTGCTTTGTCGCCCCGCACCAGACGATCCTGGCCTAAGAAAAAATTGGCGACGCATTCGTTTTCCCGTTGGGTCTTTGGGTTAGGGCTTTGGGCCGCGGACAGGACCCGGTCAGATGTGACATCACCTAGGTAATAACTTACCAGAATGCCGGGCCAGGTGGTCAGGTCCATGTTGGCGCCATAGGTCCGTAGCGACTCCCTACCATCGATGCCGGAGCGGGCTTGGCTGAGATACATCCAGATTAGAGCATAAGGCCTAAGTTGTTTGCTGCCCTGTTGCAGCACCGCTGAAAAATCATCGGCGGCCATGCCGGTTGAATTGCGATAAAATTGTAGAATGCCGCGACTGAAATAGGCTTGAGAACTATTCTTCCCCAGTCTGATTGCTTCGCTGTAATCGCGAATCGCTTGGTTGGCGTCACCGGCCTTTTCGTGCGCCCAGCCACGTCCAAAATAGGCATCGGCAGAGCTCGGCTTTAATCGTATGGCTTGGCCGTAATTCCGGATGGCCTTGGTATAATTGCCTCTGGAAAGGTGAGACCACGCGCGCCCGATGTAGGCTTTGACCATCTCAGGTTTTATAATGATTGCCTGGGTGTATTCCTCTATTGCTTTTTCGAACAGGCCCTCTTGTTCAAACGCGCGACCTTTGTCGTTGTGTTTCTGAGCTTGGCGAGGGTCGGGTGCTTTAGGTTTAGGCTTTGGTTTCGCTTTGGGTTTTGGGACAGGCAGTGGCGCTATGATTGGTTTTTTTAGCGCGATAACCGGAGGTTCAGCCAAAGGTTTTTCTAGGGGTGTTATCTTCTTCATAGGCTTTATCGGCGGTGAAGGTGGTTCCGGCACAGGAAGAGGTGCGACGGTTTTAACAGCATTTGGTTCTGGCTTTGGATCTGGCTTTGGTTCTGGTTTTGCTTCTAGCTTTGGTTTTTCAACGGGGGCGGGTTCTGGTTCGAGTGCTGCCGGAACAGATGGCTCGGGCTCAGGCATTGGCTCAGGCGCTGGTTTTACTTCTAGCTTTGGATTTTCAACGGGGGTCGGTTCTGGTTCGGGTGCTGCCAGAACAGATTGCTCGGGCTCAGATTTCTTCTCCGGTTCTTCTGCAACGGTAATTTCAGTAGGGGCTTCAGGCGCTATTTCCGGCTTCGCAATCTCAGGTAATTTTTTAACGGGTTCCAGATCAATCTTGTCTGGCGAAGGCTCTGCCTCGTCCTCTTCAATAGTTTCTTTCACAATAACGGGAGCGGGTTCTGGTTTTGCAATTTCAGGTGCCGGAAGTTTGGGAACAGGCGCTTTGAGAACGGGTTCTTTGGCTTTTGTCGGCAGCTCCAGCGCTGCTTGAACCTTGGGAAATTTTTCGTCTGGGAGTGGGGATAAAGTTCCCTTGAACCAAAAAACTCCCCCTGCTATCGCCCCGCCAGTTAGCAGCGTGCTCGCGACAAGGTAGGGCCAAACGCGACGCTTAGGCGTTGCGCCTTCTGTCGCTGAAAAAGGACGCGATGGTTCATCGTCTGGATTTTCTTCGCGGTCCTGAGCAGACTTTTTGAGGGCATCGAGGATGAGCGACACTAGGGCTTCTCTGAAAGGCTGGGGTGTGATGGATTTTCCGTCGCACGATTAAGCAGCAATAGGGTCATGTCCCGCACAATACCAGTTGGTTTTATTTGGCGGCTTTTTTGAAACGCAGTGACCTGCTCTTTTAACTTGGCATCATAGGTCTGGGCATTTTCCACGTCCGCCGATCCGCCCCAAATTTTTGCCAGCGATTGGCGCAGAAAAAGCACGTCTTCACCCTGCATACCAGGTTCCAAATCGCGCCAAAATCCGGGCGGGCGTTTCCACAGGGTCAGATAATCCCCGGACCAAAACGGCGTAACTTTCGCCGTGTCGGCAACGATCCGCCGTCCGTTGATGTCTAAGGTTACGGTCGGACCGCTGAGCCCGGTTATCACCGCATAGACTTTCTTCTCATTCGGATCTGCCAGACTGATGAGCGATGGCAAATTAATGCCTGCCAACATTGCCCAAGTACCACGACGTTCCAAACAGCGAAGCCCAACTGCACGGGCATCTGCGCAGGGGTTGAGGCCTTTCAGTGAGTCTGGGTTTTTGTTCCAAAGGGAAATCAGCTTGGCCATCGCCGTAGCCGAGTCACCGTTGATATCTGGGTGGCCGAATAGGTTTTCCAAAGTCAACCCGCGAAGTTTTGCTTTAACGATTGATTTGGCAGGGGGTAAAGAGGGGGTAACTTTTGGGGCTTGGGCGACGGTTAGGGGTTCTGCTTGAACCGTTGCTGCTTCACTGAATTTTACCGAGATCTTTTTTGTGAGTCCAAATGGGTCTAGAACAGCGAAAACAGCAAGTGCAGACGCGGCCATTAATCCAATGCCTGCAATCAAACTTCGCCGGGCCCGAGACCGACTTTTTGTGATCAGTGGCGCGTTTGCTCCCAAGACTTCTTCGCCCGCAATTTGGGCCAGCTTGCGGTCCACGTGATGTTTGCCCTTGGCATAGGCCCCGAGAAGACAGCGTTCGCAAATGCTGTTGATCAGTCGGGGCACGCCACCGGATAGGTGAAAAATTTCCGTCATCGCGTCGGACTTAAAAACATCGTTCCGAATGCCGCCAACGCTGAGGCGGTGGAGAATGTAGGCCCGGGTCTCCTCTTTGGTCATCGGGTCCAGGTGGTAGCGCGCCGTGATCCGTTGATTAAATTGGCGCATGCCGGATTGTTCGAGAATTTCTTTTAGTTCGGGCTGCGCAATCAAGATGATTTGCAAAAGCTTGGTGTCATGGGTTTCCAGATTGGTCAGCAGTCGGACTTGCTCCAAGGCCTGCGGGCTCAAGTTCTGGGCTTCGTCAATGACCAGCACTGTCCGTCGTCGTCTTGCATGAGCATCTAAAAGATAACTATTTAGCACATCCATTAATTGCTTGACGCTTTCCATACCACCAGTATGGGACACGCCTAACTCGTCACAAATGGTGGCCAGCATTTCGACTTCGCTGATGCGAGGATTGACGCACAGCGCCATGTCGACAGACGCGGGCAGTTGTTCAACCAGACAGCGGCTTACGGTGGTTTTTCCGGTGCCCACTTCGCCGGTCAGCATGACGAACCCGCTGCCACCACGGACACCGTACATTAAATGGGCCAATGCCTCCTGGTGGCGTTGGCTCAAGAAAAAGTATTTTGGGTCCGGGGTGTTGGAGAACGCATTCTCCTCGATCCCGAAATGGGTCCAGAACATTTTATGTGTCCGATATCAATGGTCGCCTATTGTTCCGCTAATCTAAGCAGGCGGGCATGATCCTTGATAACAAAGCGACGGTGTTTGCGTTCCAGCACGCCATCCCGAGCCAATTGACCAATGGCCTGGGCGACAATTTCACGTTCCACACCAACCCATTCTGCCAAATCATTATGCGCAGGGGCACTGGCAATTATCCATGATCCGTCGCCTTCGGTGTTGGGTTCCGATAGTCGTAACAGTTCGTGGTAAATGCGCTGGTGCGGGGACAAGGTGCTGAGATGAGTTACCCGCTCGTTCAGGGTGCGAATGAAACCGGAAAAACGTTTTAGCAAAGCCAAGGCCATGCCGGGACAATCAAACAGAAGGTTGCGAAAATCGTCGCTCGATAACTGACCAACCAGTGTAGGCTCCGCAGCCGAGATTCGGGCGGAACGTTTTTTCAAGTCAATGGCCGATAATTCACCGAAGGAATCACCTTCATGAAGTTCGGCCAAAGCAATTTGCTGGCCCTCGTCCAAAAAATCGATGACCTTCACCGTGCCCCTGGCAATGAAAAATACGTGCGTACTGCGGTCTTCCAGGTCGATGATAATTTCGTTGGTTTTGTATTCGACCCATTTGCAGGCTCGTTCGACTTCAAGGCCGCGATCCGGCGGGACTTCAGACAGAAGCGTAATCCCGTTCAAGGATTTATCCGTGTCCTTAAAGTGGCTCAGTTCTTTTTGCTCAATGTCATTTTGCACGGGTGACGCCACACTGGTTTCTATCTGGTAGTATTTTTTCAAAGCTGAGAGTTTTTCGCAATAGCTAACCGAACAGGTTTGATCAAAAGCCCGAGATTACGCCCAGAATTACGCCCAGAAATACCCCGGGGTTAGCCATAATTTTTCTCTAGTTCAAATTTTTCAGGCCTTTTTGTGACCGAAATCTTAGGAAGACGGCTAAGTTGTTACGCACCGATTCGGCATCAAGATCCATTTTAGCCAAGGCTTCCGCTTTATCCGTATCGCCTCTAATTCCATAAAACAGCGCTAAATTCTGGCGGGTTTGTGGATTATGTCGGGCCACTGATGCGACCCGTTTCAAGGTCTTGATGGCTGTTTCTATGTCGCCCGAAAGGGCCGCTGAAATCGCCATATTGTTCAAGACAGCAGGATTGTCTCGAGACAACGCCAAGGCCATTTTATATTCAGTTTTCGCCGCGCCATAGGCCCCTTTCGTATCATGAGCGATGCCAAGTGCGGAATGGGGTTCCCAATTTCTGGGTGAATGTTTCACCGCCTCTTCTAGGGAAGCAATCGCTTTATCTGTTGCACCGCTTGCCAGGTTTGCTTTGCCCAGTTCCAGGGCGAAGCCTGACGTGGTCCCATGATTTTCTTTTTCGCTTTCAAGCAGCCTCACAGCAAGGGCGGACGATCCCGCATAGCGGAGGTTTTTTGCCAAGGCGAGGAGAATATCAAAATCTTCTGGATGCTATTTTCGCAGCTTTTGCAGGTGTCCCGCTGCGGTCGCATGGTCGCCATCCTGCTGTGCCTTGATCGCGGCCAAACGAACAGGCTCCGACAGAGACCTTTCGCGCTCGGCAGCGGTGTCCGCGCACCCTCCCACTAAGGCCATCACGGCTAAAATCATCACGGCCAAATTTATACTGGCCAAATTTTTACTGGCGCGTTTAAAACTCAGCGATTTCATCGTGACTCCGCAATTTAATTAAACTCGACAGAAATCCTAAGCGGATGCTAACAGAAAACAAGTGTCTGAGATAGAGAAGAACCTGTGCGACCAGTCACAGACCAACACGATATCCAGGGCTTATACTGTATTGATAAGTTTGGTATAATCAGAATGGTGGCGTTAACCATGACAATCATATTGAAGCTCTTGAACCAAAAACGGCAGCGTATGATGAGCAACCTTCGCCTCGGCATTCTAAACAAATGTCCTTCGCTGAGCCTGATAAGGGACCAGCGCGGCGTCATAATGATCATGTTTGCACTGTTGTTGCCAATTTTAGTCGGCGTCATTGGGCTAGGGGTAGAGGTCGGCAGTTGGTACTACGCCAAGCGCAATCTTCAGTCCGCCGCCGATGGTGCCGCGGTCGCAGCCTTGTTTGAGGTTCGAAGTGGCAGTGATGCTGATACCATCTTAGACAAAGCCAAAGAGGAGGCGACGGCCAATGGCTGGGATGAGACAGCTGGCGATACGCTGACTGCGGTCAGTCCACCAACCACCGGTTCGTTCGTAGATGATACGCTGGCTGTTGAAGTCAATGTGACCAAGTCCATCGATCTTTTGTTCGCGTCAATCTTTTTGAGCAATGCTGTCACCGCCAATTCGCGCGCGGTCGCTCGGCTACAAGCCTCAAGCGAAGCCTGCATTCTGGCATTGAATGAAACGGCAGATGAAGCGCTTAATTTTTCCGGCAATACATCTGTAACCCTAACTGGGTGTTCCATCGCGGCAAATTCTAGTAGCGATACAGCTATCGACGGGAATGGGAATTTTGATGTTACGGCGGATTGCGCCTCAACGGTTGGCAACACAGAGCTTGAATCACCAGACCTGACTTTGACCGATTGTACGTCAACCGTTACTGGGGCTTTGGCGATAGATGACCCTTATGAAGATTTGCCATCTCCGACGATTGATGCGAGTTGCTTAGAGGACGGATTTACCAATCAAAACGGGAACGTCACTGTCTCTCCGGGGCGTTACTGTAATGGGTTTGGTGCCAATGGGGGCACAATAACATTTGAAAGCGGCACGTACGTAATTGACGAAGGTGATTTTAATGTTAACGGTAACGCGACAATCGTAGAGGAAGCAGGTGGTACAGGCGTAACCATTATCTTGACCGACAGCAGCGGCGGTGACGATCCCGGACGGATTAACAACATCAATGGTGGGGCTGATATCACTCTATCAGCACCGACAACCGGCGATTATGCAGGAGTTTTGTTTTATCAGGAGAAGACAGCTCAAAGCTCGGATACGAACGTCATCAATGGGGGGGCCGATATCACGTTGCAGGGCGCGATCTATTTTCCCAAGGAAAATGTTACGATCACCGGCAATTCGTCGATTTCGGCGGGGTGTATCCAAATTATCGCCGATACGGTATCATTTTCGGGAGATGCGACCCTGCAAAACAACTGTGATTCAGCAGGAACCAGTCCGATTACGATCAATCAGGGGATAGGACTTGTCGAATAGAAGCCCTGGACGGGCAAATATTCTTCGGGGTGTTTTGGCAGACCGGCGGGGCGACATCATCATCATGTTCGCTTTGCTGTTACCGATTTTGGTCGGTGTGGTTGGATTAGGGGTCGAGGTTGGCAGCTGGTATTTCGCCAAGCGCAACCTGCAATCGGCAGCAGATGCTGCGGCAGTGGCGGCATTGTTTGAAGTCAGGAGCGGCAGTTCCGACGCGCTTATCGAAACAAAAGCCAAAGAAGAAGCCACCGCCAATGGCTGGGATGAGACGGCGGGTGATACCCTGGTTAGCGCCTCGCCGCCCTTAACAGGGGAATTCGAAGGCGATGATCAGGCGGTTGAGGTGACCGTTGCCAAGCCGATTAATCTTTTATTCGCGTCATTGTTCCTCGGCGATACAGTCACCGCTAATGCCCGCGCTGTTGCCCGACTGCAGAAATCGAGCGAGGCGTGTATCCTTGCTCTGAACGAGACAGCATCGGCGGCGATTAATGTTTCGGGTAATGTGGATGTCACCCTGAACGGGTGTTCTATCGCGGCCAACTCTAATAGCTCCGAAGCCATTGATGGTAACGGTAGTGTCGAGCTAACCACCGATTGTGCGACGACAGTCGGCGGCACGGATTTGGTGGAGCCGCAATTGACCCTGACTACCTGCACAGCGCCGGTAACAGGGGCATTGCCAATTGATGATCCGTACGAGGATACACCAGAGCCAGATGTTCCAGCCGATTGTGATGAAGATGGATTTACCAATACGACCGGGGATGTGACCGTATCACCAGGTCGCTATTGCAATGGCTTCGGTGCTAACGGCGGCACAGTAACCATGAATCACGGACTCTACATCATCGACCAAGGTAATTTTAACGTAAATGGTAACGCCACGTTGCAATTGACGTCGGACGCGGCGGATGATGGTAACCCAGGTGTAACAATCATCCTTTTGGATAGCAGTGGCGGCGATGACCCTGCCAGGGTCAACAACATCAATGGTGGTGCTATTGTTAATCTAACGGCGCGGACGGAAGGCGATTATGCTGGTTTGCTGTTCTATCAAGTAAAAAGTGCGGAAACGACCGATACCAATACCTTCAACGGCGGACCAAATATTAGTCTAGAGGGGGCTATTTATATTCCAAAGGAAGCAGTTCAGACAGGCGGAAATTCAGCTCTGACCGGTGGGTGCATCCATATTGTTGCCTCGACCGTCAGTTTTCAGGGGGATGCGAATTTTACCAATAACTGCGATTCATCTGGTACAACGCCTATAACCATTAATCAGGGGATTGGTCTTGTTGAGTAAAAATAGGCAAAATTTGTGGCAAAGTGTGGGAAGCTGTCGGCGGGGTGCCGCTGCGGTTGAGTTCGCCTTGTTGATGCCTATTTTTGTAATATTTCTGTTGGGTTTTGCAGACTTGGGTGTTGCCGTATTCAACAAAATGGAATTAATGAGCGCCACTCGGGCAGGGGCTCAGTTGGCCCTGCTCGATAGCACAGAGACAACAGCCATCCGCCAGGCGGTGGTGGACTCTTCAACGACGGGGCTGACATTAGATGATGTCACGGCTGATCAGTCGTGCAAGTGCGCAGATGGGACTGACATTACCTGCGGCGACACCTGTGGCGATGGATCAGATAATAGAATTTTTATGACAATTTTTGCGTCGCAGGATGTCACCCTGAATTTTATTTCGACCACCGTCAATGTTGACGGGTCGGCAACGATTCGTATCCAATGAGCGCTCTAAAAAAAAGTGAAAATCGATCTGGTCTTAGGGTATTTTTCCGGCGCCTTAGGAAGAATAGATGGGGCGCGACAGCGGTTGAGTTTGCCCTCGTGTTCCCCGTTTTCATTGTCATGGTCGCTGGTATTGTAGAGCTAAGTCGCGCCATGTGGATTAAGGCGACGCTGCAGTTTGCTATTGAACAAACTGCCCGCCATGCTGTCGTGAATACATCTTTGACGACCGATGAATTGGAAACCTATGCGGCGACCCAATTGCCGAGCTTGAGCAGTGACGACATCACGTTTTCAGCAACATCTACATCTACCGGTGGATTTGACTATGTGACGATCACCGCCAGTTATAGCTTCACGACCGTTATTCCTATCGTTGACATACCAACCATCGCCCTGAACGCATCGACCCAGGTTCCCATCAGCGAAACGGCCACACCATAATGTGAGCCATCGGGCCAATGTCCGTTGTTGCAACAGGGCCTACATTGCCGCAAAATAAAACGGTCGGGTTCTAACCTAAAAAGCATACAACAAAGTCGGTTGTACGATCATGACCAGTAAGATCGAACATCTTGAGAATCTTGCCCGTTTGGCCAAGGAAACGTCGCCTGAAAAACGGCAGGCGTTGTTGCGTGATGTCAGCGATTTATTTTTAGACTCCCACAACGACCTCAGTGAGACCGAATCCCAATATTTCGGCGATATCATGGGAAAAGTTGCCTTCGATCTGGAAATGAAGGTGCGCCAATCCCTGTCAGAGAAACTGGCCAACGTGGATGGGGCACCTAACAGCCTGGTTAAGTTGCTGGCCAATGATGAGATTGAGGTCGCAAGGCCCGTGCTGATGAACAGCACGGTGCTGAGCGATGACGATCTAATCTCCGTCATCGACAAACACGGCCAAGACCACATCATGGCGGTGACGAAACGCGAGCATGTCAGCGAACTCGTCTCCGATTCGATTGTTGAAAAAGGCAACGATGAAGTGCTGGCGTCGTTGGCTGGAAACAAGGGCGCGGAATTATCAACGAACGCTCTGATGGCCATGGTGGGGCGTTCAAAGGGCAACGAAATTTTGCACGAACCGTTGGTCCTACGCGGCGATTTGCCGCCCGAAATGATGCAAGAAATGATGACCCGAATTTCGGAGGAGTTGAAGGAGAAAATTTTAGCGGAAACCTCGGATTTGAGTAGCGAGTATGTCGATGAACTGCTGGCTGAAACGCAAAGTGAGATTGGTATCGACTACGATGACGAGGAAGTGACAAAGGCGGAAAAATTCATTTCCCGAAAAGAGAGCCTCAATCAGCTAAATTCGTCTTTGTTATTGCAGTTGTTACGGAGTGAGAAAATTACCGAACTCATTGCCGGTTTTTCGGCTATGGCGAAGGTCGATTTTCCGACGACTCGAAAGATTATCCTGGTCGATGGCGGCGAATCGTTGGTTGTATTATGTAAGGCCGTGGGGATGAGCCAAGCTGTTTTCGTCAGTATTATGAACGGAACAGATAAGCACGGTGTCCGTGAAGAAGCCGACATGGATGCTTTGTTAGGGGTTTACGGCCGAATCACGCAACAGGCGGCACAGCGCGCCCTTAGATTTTTCCGGACACGTAAAAAGGTGATGGAGAATTCGGACGCGGAATGATCGTTCGTGCGTAATTAAGGCCTCATTACCCTTCCATCGTCTTAAAAAATTTGCTCATGCCATCCCGCTTTGGGTCAATCTTCATCATAAATTTAAGACCGATGCGGCCGTCGCGAACCCACATGACTTCAGAACAATGTAAGTTATTGAATTTATGAATTTTTAACTCGACAATTGCGCCTTTGTCCAAAGCCGCACTAGACCGAATTTGCGCACCGGTTTCCGAAATATTGGTGATCGAGCATTCCCAACTATTATTACCATCATCATAAAGCGAGCCACCTAGAATAGTCCGGCGGCGACCTGTATCGCGCAGGTTGCTTTCTTTTTGGTCCGTGCTTGCTTCGTCTGACGGCATTTTAAAGCGTTCTTTTGTTCGAATTATTGTAAAAATGTACCTTCAAATGGGCCTTTCAACCAGATTAAAAATACACCAGTTAAGACCCGATTCGCGATATCCTACTCCATTTTTACCGAATGTGCCCTGAAATTTCATTCTCAGCGCCTAATATTAGTTGGAATTAGTTTAACGTAAGAACTGTATTCCAGTGGTAGTAATGCGTTTAAATTAATGGTAAAAAACCAAGGCGTCGAGGGGGCTTGCAGCATATGTATATCCAATCAATTGATGTTAAGGCCGCGACCCCGTCAGGCACAAAAAGAGTTTGAATAAGGGTTCAAGCGCGAATGCGGGTACTTATTGTCGGCTTATTGGTTCTGACGCTGGGTGTGGCGGGCGTCAGCACATATTTGATTCAGCGCTTTTCCGGTGAGGAAAAGCTTGATTAACTGAATAAGCAGGCCAAAGCGAAAACGTTTAAGGTTCTGGTTGCGACCAAGTCAATTGTGAGCGGCTCCAAAATAATTTTGGACGTTGTCGCATGGCAGGGCTGGGAAGAAAAATCCCTGAACAAGAAATTCATCGTCGTCGATGATGAAAAACAACAAAAAAAGCGTCTCGATCAGTTTTTGGGGTCCATTGCGCGGCGCGACATTATGGCGGGCGAACCGATTCTTGCCGAAAAACTATTCAAACGAAAGGGCGCCGGATTTATGGCAGGCGC